>JAPPBK010000447.1 GCA_026705105.1 Chloroflexota bacterium
TTCGATGCGGAGCGCCTGCGGCAGAGCCTCGCCGCCGATCCCCTCGAACCCTTCAACCCAGAGGAGCACTGGCTGTCTTCGATGAGCTCGCCAAGCCGGGCGGGTTGCTGGCGGAAGCCGAAGGCATACAGCTCCGCTCGGTCTTTCCCTCGACTACCGCCGCAGCGCTGACCACGCTCGCGACGGGCGCGTGGCCCTCGCAGCACGGCGTGCCCGCCTGGTACACGCACTTGCATCGCCATGACCTGACGGCGACCATTCTCCCCTTCGTCGAGCGCGACTCCGAGCGCAAGTTGCAGGAGTTCGGCATCCGACCGAGCGAGGCGTTCAGCTACCCGTCGCGCATGGCGGCGATCGAAGGTCGGTTCCGCACCTATCATCCGCGGGCGATCTCCAACAGCGAGTTCACCTGCTACCAGCGAGGCTCCGCGCCCACGGATCCCTACGACCACCTGCGCGACGCTGCGGCAACGGTCGTCTCTCGGATCGTCGAGGAGGACGAGCCGGGGATTCACTACCTCTATCTGCCGATGATTGACTCCGCATCCCATCGTGACGGACCCAACGCGTCGGCCACGAGACGGGCGCTCGATGCGGTGGATGCGACGCTGGGCGCAATCGCCGGACAACTGGACGGCCGCGCCCGAATTGCGATCAGCGCCGATCACGGTGGGTTGCATGTGTCGGCCGCGGAAAAGTCGCTGTTTCTTCCAGACGACTCGATGCTTGATCATCTGCATACGCCTCCGCACGGAGAGCCGCGTGTGCCGATGTTCTGCGTGCGGCGAGGTCGCGAAGACGTGTTTGAGGGAGAGTTCCGTGAGCGCTGGGGACGCGACTGGGCGCTGATCACACGCGCCGAGGCCGAGGAGATGCGGCTCTTCGGTCCCGAGCCAATGACGCCGCTGGCGGCGGAACGGATTGGCAGCCACCTGGCGCTGACGTCGACCAAACAAGTGATTGTCTACGGCGAGGCGGGCAACAAGGTGGCGGCGCTGAATGGCTATCACGCCGGGCTTCGGGCGGAGGAGATGGAGATCCCGCTGCTGCTTGCCTAGAGGGGCCGGGCAGGCCCCTGCGTGAAGCAGGGGCTGGAGCGACTAGTCGTCGAACTCCATGATCGCGCGACCGAAGATTTCTCCGTGCTCGAGGGCGGTGGTGGCCTCGTTGATTTGGCCGATCGTGAAGCGCTCGGTGACCATTGCGTCGAGGTCGAGCGCGCCGTCATCGGCCCAGGCGAGGAACATCGGGAAATCGCGGTCGGGGTGGCAGCTGCCGCCGATTGAGCCGATGTACTTCTTCTCATTGATCAGCATGCCGCGCATGTCGACCTCGCTGAAGGTCACGCCCGATTGCGGTACACCGACCAAGACCGCTGTGCCGCCGGTCTCGGCGCCCAGGATGCCCGGACGTACGGCGCGGAGGATTTGACCCATCGTCACTTCGCGTCCGATGCAGTCGAACGCGAAATCGGCGCCCGAAATCGGCTCACCGAAGCTGGTCAGCCCTTCGCCCTGGGTGAGCGCGTGAATCTGCTCGATTGCGTCGCCGCCCGAGGCGTTGACACCGTGAGTCGCGCCGAAGCGCTTGGCGAACTCCAGCTTCTCGTCGTCCAGGTCGACGGCGATAATCGGATTGGCGTTGACGACCGAGGCTGCGACCACGGCAGAGAGCCCCACGCCGCCGACGCCGAAGATCACCACGCTGTCGCCCTCGCGCACTGCGGCGGTGTTGTAGACGGCGCCGGAGCCGGTCAGCACGGCGCAGCCGATGATCGAGGTGACGTCGCGGCGCGTGTCCTGGGGGACCTTGACGATGTACTTCTCGTCGGCGATCGTCGTGTCGGCCCAGGTGAAGACGTTGCGCGTGGTCGCCGTGCGGCCGTTGGGCCGCTCGACCACGATCGCATCAACTTCGCGGGTCGCCGTGTCGGGACTGCGCGGAACCCAGGTGACGAAGACGATGTCGCCGACCTGCACGTTGGTCACCTGCGAACCGATCTTGATCACTTCGCCGGTCGCCTCGTGACCGAGGATCTGATCGCCGTTGCGCGGATTGTGCATCTGGTGCAACTGCGAATGGCAGATGCCCGAGGCGAACTGGCGGACCACGACCTGGAAGTCGCTGGGGTCGGGCAGGTCCACCCGCTCTACCGCCAGGGGCTCGTCTGCTTCGGGGAGGAAGACCACGCGTGCGGGAGTCGGCATCTGTTCAATCCTTACTTGATCAGATTTGAGTGCTAGCAGGATTCTAGTCTGCCCCTTGAGGACAGGACATGGAGATCATCACCCGGCGCGGGCCGCGAACCATGGACGCTGCGGAGTTCAACGAGCAGCGCGCTCGGTACGCATCGACGCTGATCGATCTGGGTACCGGCGACGGCGCCTGGCCGCGTCGCTTTGCGCGCGAGCATGCCAATGTCCTGGCGGTCGGCGTCGACTCTGATCGGGATGCGCTGCGCGAGGCGGCGAAGCTGGCCGAGCGCAAGCCCGCGCGGGGCGGCGCGGCGAACGCGATCTTCGTCGCGGCGAGCGCCGAATCGCTGCCCCCGGAGCTACGCGAGTCGGCAGACTGGGTGACGATCTACTTCCCCTGGTCGGCGCTGCTGCGGATGATCCTCGCGGGCGACGATCGGCTTGGCGAGTTGCTGTATTTCCTCTGCCCAGCGAGGTCGCGCGTGAGCATCGTGCTCAACGCCGAGGCGCCTCCGGCGGGCGTCGAGCCGCCGACACCTGCGTCAGTGCGCGGTTCACTGGAATCCCCGCTGTCGGCGGCGGGCTTCAGGATCACGAGATCCGAGCGGCTGGAGGCCTCGCAAGCGCCACCGACCACGTGGGGCGGCCGACTGGTCAAGGGCAGCGGCCGGGCGATGATTGGTCTTGACGCGACGCGATGATGCGGCGCACCGAGCTGTGCGCGGAGCTAGCGCATCGCAACTGCGGGATCTGTCGGTCTGGGGATCTGGAACCAGGGCTGATCACAGAACTCGAGGTCCTCTGCAGTCAGTTCGACGTCTGCGTAGCGCAGGGAGTCCTCGATCTGCTCGGCCCGTGATGCGCCCACGATGGCCGACGTGATCCCGTCTTGCGCCAACACCCATGAGATGGCGGCGTGGGTGATGCTCTGGTCGCGCTCGGCGAAGTAGTCCTGCAACCGCGCGACCTGCTCGCGCTGGATGTCGTCCCAGTAGCGGCCCTGGTAGAGCTGTGAGGTCATGCGGTTGGTGAACCAGTTGTCGCCCTGCAGTTCTTCGGTGTTGCGATAGCGGCCGGTGAGGAAGCCGCCGGCGAGCGGGTTGAAGCAGATCACGCCGACGCCCTGGTCGCGGCAGAGCGGCAGCAGATCGCTCTCGATGTCGCGCCAGAGAATGTTGTAGCGCGGCTGGTCGCAGACGAATCGGGTGATACCCAGCTTGTCCGATGCGCCGAGCGCCAACCCGAGCTGCCAGGCGCGGAAGTTCGAGGCTCCGACATAGCGCACCTTGCCCCAGCGCACGAGATCGTCGAGGGCTTGCATAGTCTCCTCGATCGGCGTCGATCGATCGGGTCCGTGAAGCTGATAGAGGTCGATGTAGTCAGTGCCCAGGCGGCGCAGCGAGTCGTCCACCGCCGAGAGAATGTGCTGTCTGGAGTTGCCGCGCTGATGCGGCATCGGGCCGGTGGGCACAAAACACTTGGTCGCTACGATGACCTGATCGCGCGGCCGGCCGGCGAGCCACTTGCCGATGATCTCCTCGGTTCCGCCGATGTTCGCCTTGCCTGCGGGATAGGCGTCGGATGTGTCGAGGAATGTCACGCCGCCGTCGAAGGCGGTGTCGAGGATGCGGTGCGCCTCGTCGATCTCGGTCCTCGACCCGAACGTCATCGTTCCCAGGCAGATCTCGGAGACCCGAAGTCCCGTGTTTCCCAACTTGCGATAGCGCATGTGCTCACCCTTTCTCGCAGACTGATGTGCAGTCGGGCAGCGTATCGCGCTGCAGCCCGACGGAACTACAGCACCATCTGCGTTTGCGTGACCTGGGCGACGAGTTTGCCCTCGGGATTGAGGATGGTGGTCTGCCAGACCTGGGTGCGGCGGCCTCGATGCATGGGGCGGCACTCGCCCCTGAGCGTGGTTCCTTCGACGCCGCCGCGGAAGAAGTTGGTCTTGGACTCGATCGTCGTGGTGCCCGATTGATCGTCGAGGTTGGCCATGGTGCCGAGCGCGCCGAGGGTGTCGGCGAAGGCCATGATCGCGCCTCCATGCATCAGGCCCGGAGCAGTACAGAGATCGCGGGTGACGTCGATCTCTCCAACCATCAGCTCGGGCGACGCGTGGATCAGTCGGATGCCGAGATGATCGGGCAAGAGTCCACGCATGCGCAGGCGGAACGGTTCCAGCTCCAGCGAGGTAGATTCGGGCATCGGGGGGGTTCTCCTCGGCGTGCGGGCGTAGAGTGTCGGCGCAGTTGCGTGATAACGTCACGCCATGAGCGCTACGCCAATCTATCGGATCGGTTCGTGCGAGGTTCGGGTGCTGTCGGACGGTGTGATCTGGCTCGACGCCGGGGCCGTGTTCGGGCTCGTGCCCAAGGTCATGTGGCAGCGCGTGACCGGCGAGACGAACGAACTCAACCAGATCCCACTGGCGCTGAACTGTCTGTTGCTGGAGTCGGACGGCAAGACCGTGCTGATCGAGACCGGGCAAGGCAACAAGGACTTTGAGCAGACGCGGCGTCGAGGCTGGGAGCCGGACCACGGCAAGTTGATCGACGACCTGGCGCGCAACGGCGTCCGGCCGGACGATGTCGACATCGTGATCAACACCCACCTGCACAACGACCACACCGGTTGGAACACCGTCGAGGACAGTGAGGGGGAGCTGGCAGTCACATTCCCCAACGCGCGTTACTACATCCAGCGCGGCGAATGGGACGAGGCGATGCAGCCAAACGAGCGCACCCGCGCCACCTACCTGCCGGAGAATCTGCTGCCGGTCGAGGCGGCGGGACAGATCGAGTTCATCGAGGGCGAGACGCAGGTCACGTCAGACATCACGGTGATCGAGACGCCGGGGCACACCGCGGAGCATGCGTCGGTCGTGATTGCCAACGGCGGCGAGTCGGCGGTCTACCTGGGCGACATGATCCAGCACCAGGTGCAGCTGGAGCGCGTGGCCTGGCTGTCGGCGTTCGACGTGCTGCCGCTGGTCAACCTGGAGACCAAGAAGCGAGTGATCGCGGAAGCGATCAAGAACCGCTCGCTGTTGGTCGCGGTGCATAACCCGTTTCCGGGCGTCGGACGGATGAGCGCCGGCGAGCGCGGGCGCAACGTGTGGACGTCGGAGGCGCCGCACGCTGTCGCCGATAGGGAGACTGCGGTCTCTACGGGCTGAAGTTCAAGACCGAAACAACGCGGAGGGCAAGAACATGGCACTTGGAGGAGGAATCGGCGGCGCCGGCGATCCGATGATGGATCCGGCCGAGATGGCGAAGCTCATTCCCAAACCGCGCCGCATGATGTGGAAGCAGGAGAGGCTGGTCGACGAGGCGTATCTGCAGTACCGGGATCGGACGGATGAGCTGCCGGAGCCGGATCTGGTCGAACGCATCTTCCTGATCATCATGCGCGGCGATCGCTGCCTGCTGGTGCGGCATGGGGATCGTCATCAACCGTGGGTGTTGCCGATTCTTGAGTTCGAAATCGAGCCGCGCCCGGAGCCGCTGGATCCGGAACTGGATCAGGCGGCGCGCCGGGCCTCGCTGACGCAGACAATCGGCACGGTTGTTGAAGACACCTGGCAAGTACCGGTCGGCGACTGGTCTCAGCACACGCAAGTGCAGATGACCGCCAAGGAGTTGCAGGACAAGATCGAGCCCGGCGCGCGACGCTACGAGATGATCGTCACTGCCGGGGCCGGCGAGCCGCAGGAGCTACGAGGCGACAACGAGTGGGCGAGGCGGTTCTTCCCCTCGCGTGATGTTGTCAAGCTACTGCGCGAGCGCTACAACGACTACGAGGAACTTGAGCTGGCATACGATCAGATGCTGATCGAGGCGGCCAAGGCCGGCGTCTGATTGGCCAGTGTGATCATTGAGGTAACAGACTGCCGTTGCTCGACATAGTAGGCTCGTGCTCAACCATGACCGACATGGCGATACGCCTCAACCCAGCCGCTCGCACGTCAGGGCGTCCCATCGGCATTCGCCGGGGATTGCGGCTGGTTCGCCGGGTACCTGTTGTTGTATCCGGCGGCCGCGCGTTCCGCGCCTGAGCGACCGGCGCTCAAGGCACGGGCACGGAGCCAGCGCCGCCGAGATCGCCGGACATCCAAGCGCCGTATGACTCAGACACCGGACCCAGCCAGCATCGTGAGTAGACCACACCCAGAGACTGGGCCGAGCCACGCTTGAGGAGACCGCCATGCGTCTGACCGGCGCCCGAATCCTGATGGAATGCCTGCGCGCGGAAGGAGTTGAAGTCTTCTTCGGCTACCCCGGCGGAGTCGTCCTGCCGCTCTACAACACGTTGGGCGAGTATCCCGACATCAAGCACGTGCTGGTCCGGCACGAGCAGGCGGCCGCGCACGCCGCTGACGGCTACGCCCGCGTCGCCGGACGCACCGGAGTCTGCCTCGCCACCTCCGGTCCCGGCGCGACCAACCTCGTCACCGGGATCACGACTGCCTACATGGACTCGGTGCCGATGGTGGTGCTGACCGGCAATGTGGCGCGCGACCTGATCGGCCGCGACGGTTTCCAGGAAGCCGACATCACCGGCATCACGCTGCCGATCACGAAGCACAACTACCTGCTGATGCGCGCCTCGGAGATTGCGCCGGCGGTCAAGGAGGCGTTCCACATCGCCTCGACCGGGCGCAAGGGCCCGGTGCTGGTCGACATCCCCAAGGATGTCTTCATCGAGGAAGCCGAGTGGGACGGTTACCCGCAGGGCGTCTCGCTGCGCGGCTACCCGATCATGGATGTCCCGAGAGAGGAAGAGGTGTCCAAGGCGGCGGAAACGATCAATGCAGCCAAGAAGCCGATCATCATTGCCGGACACGGCGTGGTGCAGTCGGAGGCACAGGACGAGCTGGTCAAGTTTGCCGAGCTCTCCGACACGCCGGTGCTGACGACGCTGCTCGGCATCTCCGGGATGCCCGAGGATCATGAGCTCTCCTACGGCTTTCTGGGTATGCACGGGCACTTCTACGCGAACATGGCAGCCGACCGCGCCGATGTCGTGATTGGCATCGGGATGCGCTTCGACGACCGAGCGATGGGCCGCTTCAGCGATTTCAACCCGACCGCGAAGATCGTGCACATCGACATCGATCCGGCCGAGATCGGCAAGAACTTCATCACCCACGCGCCGGTCAACGGTGACGTCAAGGAAACGCTGACCCGTCTGCTGCCGCAGCTCGAGCTGAACCGACATCCGGAGTGGCGCGCCGAAATCGACCAGATCATGACGCAACATCCGACCGACTACGTCGAGGAAGGTACGGTGCTGAGCGGTCCCTGGCTGGTCCAGGCGCTGGCCGAGGCGACGCAGGGCGACTCGACGATCGTGACCGGCGTCGGTCAGCACCAGATGTGGGCGGCGCAGTACTACCCCTATACAAAGCAGCGGCAGTGGGTCACTTCGGGCGGACTCGGCACGATGGGCTACGAAGTGCCGGCCGCGATGGGCGCACAGTTCGCACAGCAGGAGCCAATCTGGTCAATCTGCGGCGACGGCGGCTTCCAGATGACCTCGCAGGAGCTGCAGACGGTCGCCGATCACAATCTGCCGGTGCGCTTCGCGATCTTCAACAACGGCTTCCTGGGCATGGTCCGCCAGTGGCAGGAGTTGTTCTATGAGCACAACTACCACTCGGTCGATCTGGGCCAGCCTGACTTTGTCAAGCTGGCTGAGGCCTATGGCGTGCGCGGCGTTCGCGCCACGACCCGGGCCGAAGCGATGCAGCTCTTCCGCGATCTCGAGGGCTACGACGGACCGGTCGTGATCGACTTCCAGCTCGAACGCGAAGAGAACGTTTGGCCGATGGTCCCGGCCGGCGCGGCTCTCTCCGAGACGATCGAGTCGGCTGAGGATCTCTAGGGAAACAGAGGAGTATCCCCTGATGGCTTCCAGGAACACTATCGTCGCGCACGTTGAAGACCGTCCGGGCGTCCTGGCTCGCGTTGCCTCGCTGTTCCGCCGGCGCGGATTCAACATCGAGTCCCTGACCGTCGGGCACTGCGAGGAGCCGGGCCTGAGCCGGATGACGATCGTCGTCGACGGCGACGACCACCAGGTCGACCAGGTCTGTCGGCAACTGTTCAAGCTGATTGACGTGGTCTCGGTGCAGGACATCACGTACACGCCGATGGTTGACCGCGAACTGGCGCTGATCAAGGTGTCGGCGAGCAACTTCAATCGGCGCGAGGTGCTCGACGTGGTCGAGGTCTTCCGCGCGGATGTCGTGGATGTCGATGCCGAAGCGCTGATCATTCAGGTGCTCGGCGACGAGGGCAAGGTCGACGCTGCGGTGAAGATGTTCGAGCAGTTCGGCATCCTTGAGATGGTGCGGACGGGCCGCGTCGCGATGCGCCGCGGCACGGAGACGACCAAGCCGCCCGCGATCTCGGACTCGCAGCAAGCGGCGGCGGCGATCCGTGCGATGCTCGGTCGGCGGCCCGAGGGCGTGCTGCCCTTCGCCAGCGACTAGGCCGCTCGACGCAAGACGCAACTACCTGATATCCGGACCACGCCTACACTCAGGCGAAACCACAGATTCCCCAACCCAAGCTGCAGGAGACACAGATGCCCGCCCAGATGTACTACGACGCCGACGCCGACCTTGATTTGCTCAAGGACAAGAAGATCGCCGTAATCGGATTCGGGTCGCAGGGCCACGCCCATGCGCTGAACCTGCGCGATTCCGGATGCGATGTGGTCGTCGGCTTGTACCCCGGCTCGCGGAGTTGGAACAAAGTGCAAGACTCGGGCATGCGGGTCGATACGGTTGCCGATGCGGCGGCGGCTGCGGACATCGTCATGGTGCTGACGCCCGACCACGTGCAGAAGCAGATATACGATCAGCACATCGCGCCTTCGATGACCGAGGGCAAGACGTTGATGTTCGCGCACGGCTTTGCGATCCACTTCAACCAGGTCATGCCCCCGCCCGAGGTTGACGTGACAATGATCGCGCCCAAGGGTCCCGGACACCTCGTCCGCCGCGTGTTCGAAGAGGGTGGCGGCGTGCCGGCGCTGTTGGCGATCCACCAGGACGCCTCGGAGACGGCCAGGGAGGTCGCGCTGGCCTACGCCAAGGGCATCGGCGGCACCCGCGCCGGGGTGCTGGAGACGACCTTCCTGGAGGAGACCGAGACCGATCTGTTCGGCGAGCAGTCCGTCCTCTGCGGCGGCATCACGGCCTTGATGCAGGCGGGCTTCGAGACGCTGGTCGAGGCCGGTTACCAGCCGGAGTCGGCTTACTTCGAGACGATCCACGAGGTCAAGCTGATCGTCGACCTGATCTACGAGGGCGGCTTCGCCAACATGCGCTACTCGGTCTCGGACACGGCCGAGTACGGCGACCTGACGCGCGGGCCGAAGATCATCGACGACTCGGTCAAGCAGCGGATGCAGCAGATTCTCTCCGACATCCAGGACGGCACGTTTGCGCGCGAGTGGATCATGGAGAACCAGACCGGCCGTCCCGGTTTCGACAAGCTCCGCGCCCGCGCCGCGCGGCACGAGAGCGAAGAGGTTGGCGCCGAGCTGCGCGGGATGATGTCCTGGCTCAACGAAGAGGCGGACTGAGCGGAGTCGCGGCGAAGATTCTGAGTCTTCGCGCTCAGTCCGTCACGGCACTGCGTGGCAGCAGGCGCTCCCTCGCCGGATCGATCAGTAAGCCCAGCGACTCCAGCACGGTCAACCCGAGGATTGGCTCAACTTCGTCGTCCGCGAAGAAGACGGAGGCGTAGTCCGTCTGCTCGAGGACAGTGAATCCTGCGAAGCTGAACATGCGGCGAACAGCGCGATTGTCTGCAAGCCAGACCTCGCGCACGCCGGTGGGTTGGATGCCGATCGACTCGAGCACTGTCGTCGGTACATGGGAGTTGGTCGCGCCGCTGTCGACAAGGAACGTGCCATCCCAGAAGCGGGACGGATCGTACGGATTGATGACCCTGACTGGCACGTGAACCTCTCCCATCGGCATGTCCTCCAATAGGCGCAGCCAGTTCGCCTGTACTTCTGACTCGGCCCTGTTAAGCAGCATTCGAGTAGCACCATCAGATTGGCGGGTCGTGGGCGTAATGGTAAGAAGTCGCGGCTAGATCCCGCCGATGCCGCCGATGTCTCCGCCGAATCCACCGCCGTCGAAGCCGCTGCCGGCATCGTGTCCGCCGTGGTGGCCGCCGTCGAAGTGACCGTGGTCGAGCCCGCTGATGCTCTGCCCGCCGTCGCCGGTGTAGTGGTCACTGGCCATGTAACCGACCGCGGCTGCGCCCAGCCACCAGGTCCAGGTGTTGTCCTGCCATTCGCGGACGCGGGCGTTGGCTCGCCGACCGAACAACCGCGAGACGATCCGCAGCGGCCAAAACACGACCAGCGTGATGATTTCCATGATCAACGTCTTCACGAGTAGCTCCTTGCCGGCGGCGCGCTAAACGCCCGTCGTTGTCGTCCTTTGAAGCTAACCGATTGCGGGGAACATGTGCCGCGGCTTAGTCGTCCCGCGCGAGGTCGTAGGGCAGCGGCGAGCCCAGTTCGCCGTCTCGCCAGTGGGTGAGCGAGTGGGCGAGGTCGCCGAGCTCGGACGCGGACTGACCCTCGGTGGCGCGCAGGATCTGTTCGGTGGATGCGATCTCTGCGCCGTTGAATCCGAACAGGTCGGCGCTGACGAGCGCCATCGGACGGTACTGCGTGTAACCGCCCAGGTCGGAGGGCTGGATCACGATGCTGCCGTCGTCGAGCAGCGGATCGAGGTAGAGCTCGAACTTGACCAGCCAGGGACCGTGCTCGGCGACCACGTAGTCGGCGCCCGTGATTGACTCGCCGTGGCGGCGGTAGTGAAGGAAGTCGCTGAGGCAGAGCAGCGTGTTCAACTGGCTGGCGCCGAACGAGCGGGCCGTGATCCGGCGTTCGCAGAGGTAGATGATCAACTCGCGCAGCTTGGCGTCGACGAGGCCGGAGGTGTAACTGCTGATGGTGGTCACGCGCCGCCTCCTCGAGCCGATGTTGCCGACGGCTGAGCCGGCTTGCGGACTTCATGGGGCACACCGCGAGCGGTGAACAGGTCGGTCCACTCGCGCTGGGTGCGGTTGCGCAGCGCCTCGGCAATGACGGTGGAGAGCTCAGCCGCGTGCTCTCGGCGCAGTTCGGCGGTGGCGAAGCGGGGATCGTCCTCGACCTGGAGCTGGAACTGGGGCAGGTAGGCCTCGCCGTCGGCCGGGTGGCGCTCGTGGTGGTCCCACATGTGATCGGCCAGCGCCGCCTCGCCCAGCGTGTCGCGCAGACGCCGCCACTCCTCGTCGGTCGCGATCGTGAGGTGCAGCCAACCGTCGGTGGCTCGGTAGGCGCGTTGCAGCGCGTCGAAGTCGGCCATCGTTGTATCCCTCTGCTTGTCCTCGGCTTGCGGTCAGGTTAACGGCTAGCCTTGGTCCGAGAAGCACCACACCGGAATGCTGAACCTGGAGAGGAGCCGGTCATGCGAGCAGTGGCGGCGCGCAGCGGACAATTGCGGATGGTCGATATCGCCCAGCCGGAGCCGGCCGAGGGCGAGGTGCTGGTCAAGAACCTGGCCTGCGGCATCTGCGGATCGGATCTGCACTTCATGCTCTACGGCGAGGAAATGATGCGCGGCTCGTCACAGTCGGGCAACGCGCAGTTCGCGCCCGACTTCTCGCGCGACATCGTGATGGGCCACGAGTTCTGCTGCGAGATTGTCGGCTACGGCCCCAACACGCCCGAGCGCCTGCCAGTCGGC
>JAPPBK010000362.1 GCA_026705105.1 Chloroflexota bacterium
GCTGTCGACGCCATCCTTCTTGGTGACGGGGACGATCCATTTCAACATGGTGCACTCGATTCCGTAACAGGGGTGTTGCTCAGCTCTGGGCGGAGTCTAGACCTTCCACGAGCTCGCGCGCCCGTTGGGCCTGCGCTCGGGCGATGTCCCCGCAGGCGCCTGTGTACGAGGCCGGGTCCAGCAAATGGTCGAGCTCCGCCTCCGAGAGATGTCGGCGGACCTCTTCGTCAGCGACCAGCAGATCGCGGAACGAAACCTGCTGCACGGCGGCGTCCTGCGCGTGTTCGTAGACGATGTCGTGGGCGCGCTGACGACCGACGCGCTCGCCCAGCGCGAGCATGATCCGCTCGCTCATGATCAGCCCGCCGGACAGATCGAGATTCTGCCGCATACGCTCAGGTTTCACTTCAATGCCTTCAAACAGCACTGCCATCCGCGAGAGGATGTCGCCGATCAGCTCGATCGAACCGTGGACGACTCGTTCGATCATCACGCTGGTCGAGCCGTCGGCTTCGTGCTCGGTGCGCATGGCGTCGAGCGCGAGCGGGAACAGCGTCGTCACCTGCGCGCACGCGGCGCGGATGTCTTGCGAGAGCTTGGGATTGCGTTTCTGGGGCATCGTGCTGCTGCCCACGGTGCCGGGCGGAACCGGTTCCTCGATCTCGCCGAACTCGGGCTTCATCAGCGTGTACGTCTCGTCGGCGATCTTGCGGCAGGTGGCGGCGAGCATGGCGAGGATGGCGGCGTACTCGGCGTGATGGTCGTGGCTGGTGCGACCGGGGACGGGCATCGGCAGCAGGTCGAGGTGCCGCGCCATGCCTTCCTGGACGGCGAGACCGGGCGCGCCGAATGAGGCGAGCGTGCCGGCTGCGCCGCCCAGCATGGCCACAAAGACTCGCGGTTCCGCGTCGCGCAGACGCTCGACGTGACGGCAGAGTTCGTCGATCCAGGCGCCGACCTTGTAGCCGAAGGTTGCCGGGACGGCGTGTTGGCCGTGCGTGCGCCCGGCGCAGGGATCGTCGGCGTGGCGCTCTGCCAGAGGTGCGAGCAGGGACAGGATTTGTCCGATCTGTCCCAGGATGATCTCGTGCGCCTTGCGCAGTTGCAAGATGTCGCCGGTCTGAGTGATGTTCTGCGTCGTCGCGCCCCAGTGGACGTAGCCGCCGATCTCGTCGCCGAGGATGCGGTCCAACTCCCAGATCAGCGGGACCAGCGGATGCGCCGTGACAGCCAGAGTTGCCTCAATCTGTGCCATGTCCAGCAGCTCGAGCCGGCAGTGTTCGGCGATCTGCACGGCGGCGTCGGCGGGAATCATGTCAAGCTCGGCCTCGGCGCGTGCGAGCGCCGCCTCGACGTCGAGCCAGGACTGCCAGCGCGCCTCGCGGGTGAACAGCTCGCGAATGCCCGGGTCGGGTACGCGAGAGGCGGTCGGTCGGTGCTGCATGGACGGCTCCTTGGCTGCTGCGGCAAGTAGGATCGGACTGCAAGCTAACGAAGGGGCAGGCTATGGTTGCGCCGCTCGAGGGAATCCGGGTTGTGGAGGTGGCAAACTGGCTCGCCGCGCCGTCGGCGGCAGCGCTGATGGCCGATCTGGGCGCCGACGTGGTCAAGGTCGAGCATCCGGGCGGCGATGCCTGGCGCACGACGTTGATGCGCGGCCAGAAGGCGGACTTTGATCCCGAGACCGATGTCGACGCCGCCTTCGAGTTGGACAACCGGGGCAAGCGCGGCGTGGCGCTGTCGCTGGAGCGTCCCGGCGCGAGCGAAACGGTCAAGCGAATGGTCGCCGATGCCGACATCTTCATCACCAATCTCACGGCGCCGCGAATCGAGCGGTACGACCTGTCGCGCGAGTCACTGGCGGGGGTCAATTCCGGTCTGATCTACGTCGTGCTGACCGGCTACGGCACGCGCGGGCCCGACCAGGCCAAGACCGCGTTCGACTACTCGGCCTTCTGGTCGAGGTCGGGGATCATGAGCCTGATCGGCGAACCGGGCGGGCCGCCGATGCCCTGCCGTCCGGGACAGGGCGACCACGCGACCGCGCTCAACCTGCTCGCGGGCACGCTGGCGGCGCTGCGATTGCGCGACATGACGGGCGAAGGACAGTACGTCGAGGTGACGCTGCAGCGTACGGGGGCCTGGACGATCGGCTCGGATGTTTCGGCAGCGCTGATCACCGAACAGCAGCCGCAGCGAATCAATCGCGTGCAGCCTGGTAATCCGCTGTTCAACTCCTACGAAACCGCCGACGGGCGCTGGTTGATGCTGGTGATGCCGACCGGCGATCGCTATTGGCAGCCGACCTGCCAGGCGCTGGGTCGGGAGGACCTGGCCGCGGACGAACGCTACGCCACTCTGCTCGGGCGATCGCAACACACCTCTGAGCTGACATCGGAGATTGGCGCGACTCTCCGCTCCAGGCCGCTAGCGGAGTGGATTCCGAGGCTGGACGCGGAAGCCTTGACCTGGGCTCCGGTCGCCGAGTTGCCCGAGCTGATTGAAGATCCACAGATGGAGAAGATGAACGCCTGGAGCATGATCGACGGCGCGGAGGGCCGCTTCCGCACGCTCAACACGCCGTTTGAGATCGCGGGCGCCGATATCGGGCCGCGAGGTCCGGCGCCCAAGACCGGACAGCACACTCACGACGTGCTGCGCGAGACGGGATTGTCGGACGATGAGATCGCGGCGCTGGCCGAGAGCGGCGCGCTGGGATGAGCGGATGGTGAATGGACCGTGAGCGAAGCACTCGATCTCATCGTTCTGGCCGTTCGCCGCTTCGTCCGCAACGAAATCTGGCTGCAGGAGCGCCGAATCGACGCCAACGCCGCGCACCTGCCCGACGATGTCTTCGACACGTTGCTCATGCGGGCGGGCGAGCTCGGCATTGATCACCTGATGGCGCCGCGCGGCGCGTCGGTGGGTCCGCAGATCGATCTTCCCGACGCAGATCGACTGCGTATCGCCGAAGAGCTCTCCCAGCATCGGGCCGGCGCGCTCAATCCTGCGTACGGACTGTTTGATCCCGATCCGCCGGCGCAGCTCTACGCCGGCAGCGACGAACAGCGTGAGCGATTCCTGGAGCCGCTGTTGCGCCGCGAGGCGTCGTGCTTCCGCGGAGTGGAAGACCCTGATCTGGCCTTCCTGCCCACGGACGCAGTGCGGATCCGGGCGCAGAAGCACCCGTTGGGCTGGATGCTGGACGGCACCAAGCTGTTCGTCTCCGACGCCGCCAATGCCGACTTCGGCATCGTCTACTGCAACACCGAGGCAACGCCCGGGGAGCGGTCGGGAGTCTCGGCGCTCGTAGTCGAGAGCGATCGAGTCGGGTTCCAGCGCTGGCGATCCTGGCCGACGCTTGCGACCGGACGCGACACGATGGAACTCAACCTCTCGGCGGTCAAGCTGCCGGAGTCGAACGCGCTGGGCGAGATCAACGCAGGGCCGTCGTTTGCCAACGACCTGGTACTGCGGCGACGACTGTTTACCGCGGCGCATCTGACCGGCATCGCGTCGGCGGCTCAGGACATGTGCCGAGGCGTGGTCTGGTCCCGTCGCGAGCATGGCGCGCCGCTGGCGCAGGGTGAACGGGCCAGACTCGCGCTCGCCGACAACGAGATTGCCGCGTCCGCGTCCCGCGCGCTCTATCTATCCGCGGCGGACCGGTTCGAGGAATTGGCGCTCCCCTCGCTGGCCTTCGCGCTGGATGCCGCCAGCTCGGTGGTCGCGCGTGCGATGGACCTGCACGGTCCGGCCGGCGGATCGGCGGATCTGCCCCTGGAGCGCTGGTCGCGAGAACTCCGCTGGATGTCGTTGAGCGGCAGCGGGGCAGACCAGCATCGGCTGGCGATTGCTCAACTCCTTACGTCGACGTTCAAGAAGTAGCTACGAGTCGAGATCGGGAAGCGGATCGAGCGCGTCGGCGGCGATCAGTTCGAGGCCGCGCGGCGTGATCGGCGGATTGTGCAGCGGTCCTCGCACGTCGCGGTAGTAACGCTCCAGCGGCTGCGAGCGGTGCAAGGACACGCCGCCGACCAGCCTCATGCAGCGGTCGACCACATCGACGGCGCTGTCGCCGGCGTGCAACTTGGCCGCGGCGACTCGCGGACCGAGCTTGTATCGCTGCTCGTTATCGAGTCGATCCCATGCCGCTGCGGTCTCATCCAGCAGCGCCCGAGCCGACATCAGCCGCAGGTCGATCTCGCCGACCTGGGCGCGCACGGTTGGAATGCTGCCGATCGGGCCGGGCGCACCCGTGGGCCGCCGATGACGCGCGAACTCGACCGTGTAGTCCCGCGCGGCCTCAGCGACGCCCAACGAGGCCGCCGCGACGAGCAGCGCGAACCAGGCGAAGTCACCGTGACGCTGTCCAGCCTGGGACGGATCCTGGCGAACCAGAAACTCGTCGTCCGTCACCGCGACGTTGTCGTACCAGACATCGTGAGAGCCGGTTGAGCGCAGCCCGACCACATCCCAGGTTTCCTCGATCCGCAGGCCCGGCGAATCTCGATGCACGGCCACTCGAGCGAGCGTCCCGGAGCCGTCTTCGACCGCGCAGTAGGTCAGGAACCAGGTCAAGGCCGGCGCCAGCGTAGTGAAGGACTTGCGCCCGTTGATCCGCCAGCGCCCGGGGCCGTCAGGCGTGAGCGCCGTCTGGGGGCGTCCGCCGCCCTGCGGCGATCCGAGATCGGGTTCCGTGGCGACCTGGTTGCAGAGCGCGCCGTCCTCGACGACGGAGCGGAAGATGCGCTCGCGCAACCGGTCCGGCCAGTTGCGATTCGAACGCTCGGATCCGACCGACATCAGGTGCATGCCGCAGGAGAAGGCGAGCGCCATGTCGATCTTGGCCAGCGCCGTCTGCGCGGCGACGAGATCGGTCAGCGAGCACTCGGCGCCGCCGTATTCACGCGGGATGGGCGCAGAGAACCATCCGATCTCGCGCAGCAACTCGAACGACGCAAACGGAAACGAGGCCTCGCGATCATGCGTGATCGCGAGATCCGCCAGTCGCTCCCGATGCGGAGCCAGTCGCTCGATCAGTTCCCTTCCGGCGTCACTCGCAGCAGGAAGGGATGACATGGGGATCGCCGTGGTGGCTAGAGCACGTCGCGGAGGCGCTTGAGCGCTCGCACGCGTACCTTTCCGCGGTCCAACGCAGGTCGCGCGGCGATCGTGATGGTCTCGCCGGTGGCCGGGTTCCGACCCTCTCGCTCGGGGCGCGCCGTCTGCGCGACGATGTCCACCTTGATCAATCCCGCGACGGTCACCGAGCCTGGGCCTCCGCTTGCCAGATCTTCCAGCACGACATCGGCGAGCCCATCAAGCACCTCATTGACATCGCGGCTCGCGATCCCCGTCTTCTCCTCGATCGCCCTTGCCATCTGGACCTTCGTCTTCGGCTTGTCGTTTGCCATGTCCCTGCGCTTTCTTAGCTCTCGGATCCGTGTCGGATCTGTGTACTGAGACTTCGACTAAGTTCGCAGTGTGATTGGGATCGGACAATCGCGCAAGCGCTTCGGAGACGTTGGATGCTTCGGATAGTGTGCGGTGTATGAGTTCGATTCGTTCCATCACAGTCACTGAGGACCTCGCGGCGTACATGGAGGAGGCTTCGACCAGGGAGGATGACATCTGGCGGCGCCTCCGTGCGGAGACCTCGGTGTTGCCTGCGAGCGGCATGCAGATCGGCGCCGATCAGGCGCGGCTGCTGGGCTGGCTGGTCCGACTGATCGGCGCGCGCCGGACGCTGGAGATTGGCACCTTCACCGGCGCGTCTGCGCTGGCTGTCGCCCAGGCGTTGCCGGACGACGGCCGCGTCGTCGCCTGCGACGTGAGCGACGAGTGGACCTCGATCGCGCGGCGCTACTGGGCCGAAGCCGGAGTCGCCGACAAGATTGAACTGCGTCTCGGCCCCGCGCTCGACACGCTCGGCAAGCTGCGTCGAGAAGGCGGGGGCAAGTTCGACTTCTCCTTCATCGATGCGGACAAGGAGCCGGTCTGGAGTTACTTCGAGGCCGTGCTTGACCTGCTGCGTCCGGGCGGTGTGATCGCCGTCGACAACACGCTGTGGGGCGGGCAGGTCGCCAATCCCGAGCCGAACGATACGGACACGAACGCGATCGACGCATTCAACCGGCGAGTGACCGACGACCCGCGCGTCGATTCAGTACAGCTCACAGTCGGCGACGGACTGACCCTGTTGCTGAAGCGATAGCGTCGTTCCTCCGGCAACGGATGTCTCGCATCACGGCGCAGTGAGTCAGCCGGTGTTTCGCAGCCCGGCGGCGACGCCGTTGACGCTTCGCAGGATGGCTTCCAGCGTGTCCGCGTACTCGGGATCGCTGTCGGGCAGGTCTCGGATGCGGCCGAGCAGATCGACCTGCAGGAAGCTCAGGGCGTCGACGTACGGGTTGCGCAGCGCGATTGAGCGTTGCAACACCGGCGACTCATCCAGCAGCCGGTCCTGGCCGGACAACCGGTTGACCGTGTCGACTGTTCGAACGTACTCGTCGCGCAGGCGTCCGAAAGTGCGCAGGTCCTGGTCGCCGTCTCCCAGCGTGCGCGCATAGTGTTCGGCGACGCCGAAGTCCGCCTTGGCCAGCACCATCTCCACGTTGGAGAGCAGCGTGGCGAAGAACGGCCAACGGTCGCGCATGTCCTTGAGCAAGGCTTCGCCGGCGCTCCCGTGACGCGTGATGAACTCGTCGAGCGCCGTGCCGACTCCCATCCAGCCGGTGATTACGTGGCGGGTCTGCATCCAGGCAAAGACCCATGGAATCGCGCGCAGCGATGTGAGCGAGGCGTCGGAGCCGGGACGGAAGGTCGGGCGTGAGCCGATGGCCAGATTGCCCAGCATGCCGATCGGCGTCACCCGCTGGAAGTAGGCGTGCAGGTCAGTGTTTTCAACCACATTCGACCGATAGGCGTACTGGGCAATCTCCGAGAGTTCATCCATCGCGGCGTGATAGCGCTCCCGCTCGGCGTCGGGCGTGTCGTCGTGGTCTCGGTCAAAGCGCTTGACCAGCGACGCCGCCAGGGACTGTTCGAGATTCCACTTGGCCAGCCCGGGCATGCCGTAGGTGAACTGGATCATCTCGCCCTGCTCGGTGAATTTGATCCCACCCTCGGTGGTATGCGGAGGCAGCGCGAGGATGGCGTCGTGCGATGGCCCGCCGCCACGGCTCACGGTGCCGCCGCGGCCGTGAAAGAACATCAGCTTGATGCCGGCCTCGCGCGCAACCTCGTGCATCAGGTCCTGCGCCCGGTAGAGACCCCAGAGCGAGGGCAGCACGCCGGCGTCCTTGGCCGAGTCCGAGTAACCGACCATCACTTCTTGCAAGTTGTCGTGCGCCCGGAGATGTCGCCGATAGGCATCGTGCGAGAACAGAGAGCGCAACACCGACGGCGCACGGTCGAGGTCGGCGACGCGCTCGAACAGCGGCGCGATCCGAATCTGCCCGCCGGGCGCGCGTAAGTCGATGTCGTTGAGACCCGCCTGGCGCGCGACCAGCACCGGTGCGAGTACGTCGGCCGCGGTCTCGCTCATCGAGACGATGCAGGTCTGCATGGCCTCCGGCCCGCAGATGCGTTGAATGCGGCGCGCGGTGCGGAATCGCCTCAGCGTCTCGTCGTCGTGCGTCGACATGGCATGTCCGACCGGGAAGTAGTCCCGATCCAGTTCGCCGGCAAGGAACTGTTCGCGTTGGACCTTGTTCAGCTCCAGGTAACTGCCGCCGGGCGGCTGAATGTCGAGCCCCTCGAGTACCGCATTGGCCGCGGCGTGGAAGCGGTCGGCGTGATCGCGGATGTCGAGCGCAGCAAGGTGAAAGCCGAACGCGCGGGCGCGGTCAATCAACGGCTGCACCACGGTGTCGGCAGCGGCGTCCGCGCCATGCAGGCGCAGGCTCTCCGAGATCGACTCGAGATCGTCCACGTATTCCTGCGCGGAGTCGTACGGCAGGCCATCCGGCTCTTCGGAAGCGAGCCGCGCGTCATGGATGTTGGCGGCCCGCGTGTCGAGCAGCGCGTAGTCGGCCTCGAGCGTCGCTTGCAGCCTGGCCGTCATGTATCGAATCTTGTGCCGATACCGCTCGGCCTGATTGCGGTGCTTGAGTCGTTCCTCGATCCGCGGCATGCGCCGCTCGTCGCGCCTGAGCGATTCTTCCAGACCGGCCGAGGATGAGACGCGGCGAGCGGAGTGCGGGAGCATGGTGTCCATCGCGCGGACCGCCTGGACATGCAACCGCAGCACCCGCGCGCGCATGGTCAGCGCGGTTTGCCAGGTCAAGTCGGGCGTCACGTTGGGATTGCCGTCGGCGTCGCCGCCCATCCACGAGCCGAGCACCACGGGCGCCGGCGATTCCGAGGCTGTAACACCGGTCGCTCGACGGAATCGCGCCGTCACGTCGGGCACCGCGTCCCAGAGCGTGGTCTCGAACGTCCGCAGCAGCAACCGCGACTCTTCCAGCACGGTCGGGCGCCGATGACGCAGGTGATCGGCCTGCCAGAGCCCCTCGATGAGCGTTCGCAGCGAGGCGTCGATCTCCTCCAGCTCCGCCGGGATCGCATGTTCACGCTCGAGCAAGAGTTGGTGGACGTCCTGGAGCGTGCCCAGCATGGTCAGCCGCTGGGACTCGGTCGGATGGGCGGTGAACACCGGTTGCAGGTGGATTCCGGCCGCATGCGCGCGAATCACCGTGTCATCGAATCCGCGCGCCATGAGCTGCTCGACGACCGCAGGCAGCGAACGTGGCGCGACGTGATTGTTGCCGGAACGCAGGCGCCGGCGTCGAATCCGGTGCGCTTCCTCAGCCGTGTTGGTCAGCAGGAAGTAGGTCAGGAACGCGTTACCGACCTCCGCCGCCAACCAGAGCGGCCATCCATGCACCAGCTCCACGATCTCTGCGGTGAGCTGGGGCTCCGGATCCTGGCGGACACCGCGGCGTCGCTGCGCGAGGCCGCGCAGTTGCTCGACCGCGTTGAACACCTCTTCACCGTCAACGCGGCGAATCGTGTTGCCCAGCATGCTGCTGAGCAGCCGGACATCCGCTGCCAGCGGGGCGTCAACCAGTCGGCGGTCCTGATTGGCTTGCGCCGCCGCCTCAATCGTCGTGCGTGCGCTTCCCTGAAGCTGCGAGGCCACGTCTCACCCCCCTCGCGATGTGTCTGCGCGAGCTGATCACAGATCCTCGCCTACGATGATTGCAGGTTTAGGGAGGAATGGGGCAACGATGAGTGAACACATGGGCAATCCGACAGTCGCGCCCTACGGCTCCTGGGCATCCCCGGTCGCGACCGAGATGCTGACCCAGGGCGCACTGCGCTTCGATGAGTTTGATGTCGACGGTGACGACCTCTACTGGGTCGAATCGCGACCGGACGAGCGCGGCCGCTACGCGGCGATGCGTTACTCGGCATCGGGGGACCTGAGCGAGATCACCACGCCCGACTACAGCGCCCGCACGCTGGTCCACGAGTACGGCGGCGGCTCGCTCGCAGTGTCAAACGGCGTCGCCTACTTCTCCAACTTCAGCGACCAGCGTCTCTATCGACGCGACGTAGACGGTTCGGGCGAAGCGACGCCGCTGACTCCCGAGATCGCCGTCCGCTACGCGGATGCGACAGTTGACGACAAACGCGGACGGCTGATCTGCGTGGCTGAGGATCACCGCCGCGAGGGCTTGGAGGCCGAACACTACCTCGCCTCGATCCCGACCGACGGCAGCGCATCGGACGCGGACGACATCGTCCGGCTGCACGAGGGCTTCGACTTCTGCTCCTCGCCTCGGCTCAGTCCCGACGGTCGGCGGCTCGCCTGGATCTGTTGGAATCACCCAAACATGCCCTGGGACGCGACCGAACTCTGGCTCGCCGAGGTTGCGGCCAACGGCGCGCTCCTGGCTCCGCGCCGGATCGCCGCCGATGCGAAGGGGAGCGTCTCGATCATCGAGCCGCAATGGGGACCCGACGGGACGTTGTACTGCGTATCGGACGAGTCGGGTTGGTGGAACATCCAGCGCTGGACCGGCGCCGAGCTTGTTCCCGTGCTGGCAATGGAGGCGGAGTTCGGCCAGCCGCAATGGGAGTTTTCGATGTCCAGCTACGCGGTGATGGACGAGTGCTGCATCGTGGCGCAGTACGGCAACGCCAACGGACGTCGGCTCGGCGTGGTTGACGTCGAGGCGGGCGAGCTGCGGGAGATTGATACGCCGTTCAGCACGTTCGGCTTCTTCACGGCTGCGGTCGGCCCGCGAGCCATCTGCGCCGCAGCCGGACCCGACGTCGGCGCGGCGATCGTGGCCATCGATGTGGACAACGGCGAGATCGAGACGCTGCGCGCCTCGGCAGCGCCCGATGTCGACCCCGCATACTTCTCCCGGGCCGAAGCGATCACCTACCCCACCGCCGACGGGCTCATCTCGCACGCCTACTTCTATGCGCCGACCAACCCTGACTTCGCGGGTCCCGACGGCGAGAAGCCGCCGCTCGTGACGTTCATCCACGGGGGACCGACGAGTGCGACCAATCCCGGCTTCGCCCTGGCGATCCAGTACTGGACCACGCGGGGATTCGCCGTGGTCGACGTCAACTATCGAGGATCGACCGGATACGGCACCGAGTACCGGCGCCAGCTCAACGGCAACTGGGGCATTGCCGACCGCGAGGACTGCGAAGCGGCGGCACAGTACCTGGTCGAGCGCGGCGACGTCGACCCGAATCGGTTGGCGATCCGCGGCGGCTCGGCGGGCGGCTACACCACGCTCTGCGCGCTCACGTTCGGCGATGTGTTCACCGCCGGCGCGTCCTACTACGGCGTCTCAGACGCGGCCGCGCTGGCCGAGGACACGCACAAGTTCGAGTCTCGCTACCTCGACTCGCTGTTTGGGCCCTATCCCGAGCGGGCTGAGCTGTACGAGCAGCGCTCGCCGATTCACTCCGTCGACCGGCTCTCCTGCCCGGTCATTTTCCTACAGGGCCTGGAAGACAAGATCGTGCCGCCTAACCAGGCCGAGCGGATGGTGGACGCGCTGCGCAAGAAGGGTCTGCCCGTTGCCTACATCGCGTTCGAGGGCGAGCAGCACGGATTCCGGCAGGCGGCCAACATTCAGCGCGCGACCGAGGCGGAGCTCGACTTCTACGGGCGCATCTTTGGATTCAGTCCGGCCGGAGAGATTGAGCCGGTCGAGATTGAGAACCTGTAGTGCCTGAGATTCAGGAACTGACCGCTAGCGCGCTGCGAAGCGCCTACCTGAGCAATGAGCTCTCTCCTGTCGAAGTGACCGCGGCGTTGTTGGATCGGATCGACCGGCTCAATCCCGGCCTCCGTGCGTTTGTGGCGCTCTGTCCCGAGGAGGCAATGTCGGCGGCCCGATACGCAGAAGCGGAGATTCGCCGCGCGGATCCGTATCGAACACCGCCCCTGTTCGGCGTGCCGATCACGATCAAGGACCTGGTCGATGTCGCCGGCATGCCGACGACCATGGGATCGCTTGTGACCACCCGAGAGCCAGCAGCCAACGATGAAGCCTTCGTCGAGTCGTTGCGTGGCGCGGGCGCGATCATTCTGGGTAAGACCAACACCTCGGAGTTCGGTCTGGCCGCGCAGACCAGTAATCGGCTGGGAGAACCGTGCGCGAACCCGTGGGATTCGGAGCGCACGGCCGGCGGCTCAAGCGGCGGCGCAGCTGCGGCCTGTGCGGCCGGGCTCGGTCCGCTGCATCACGGAACCGACGGCGGTGGGTCAGTCCGCGTGCCCGCCGCCTGCTGCGGTGTGTTCGGGTTCAAACCCACGGGGCGACGGATTCCCCGTCGCAGCCGCGGCGCTGGGATGTCTCAGATCTCGAGCGACGGCGTACTGGCGCGATCAGTCGTGGACATTGCAATGATG
>JAPPBK010000138.1 GCA_026705105.1 Chloroflexota bacterium
CAAAGCGAACCGCTCTGACTCGATTCTCCCCCGTGACGAGGGCTCGGGCAGACTGGCCGGTCTCGATCCGCGCCCCGCGCTCGCACAGCTGCTGCAACGCCGTGTCGGCGACCTCGCCAAGGCCTCGAGTGAACAATCCAATGTTCGCGTCGTCGCGATCCTGGCTGAATCCCTGTTGAAAGACGAAGATTGCCTGGGCGGCGGACACGTGCTCGCTGCGATCGTTGCAGGTCGGCAGCACGATCAGATCCCAGAACCGATCGATGGCGCGGTCCGATTGCTGCTGCGCGCGCAGCCAGTCGGCAAACGATTGCCGGTCGAGCGCCATGCGCTCGAAGTCGGTCATCCGGCGAATCGTCTGCAAGGCGAGGCCGAGCCTGGCTTTCTCGCCGATGCTGAGATGCTCGAAGCCAAGCAGCGACGGCGCCAGGTGCAGCGGGGCCGGCAGTCGGCTGAGCCCGAGACGAGCGAGCGCGCCCGAAGGCCGTCCGGACAACACGCTGACCCGCCGGCCGTTCGAGTCGGGGTCGACCACCGCGACATCGAGGTGGGGCTGGTAGCGGA
This sequence comes from Chloroflexota bacterium, assembly GCA_026705105.1. Classification (GTDB taxonomy): domain Bacteria; phylum Chloroflexota; class Dehalococcoidia; order Bin125; family Bin125; genus Bin125. Next base: position 565 of record JAPPBK010000138.1, read on the forward strand.
CGACATCGGCGCAGCCGATTCGATCGAGGAGCGCCTGGAAGGCGGAGCAACAGCGCATCGTGATGTGTTGCCCGTTGTCGAGCACGACATCGTGGTTCGGGTCGGTGAACGAGTAGGCCTTGCCGCCCGGATAGGGCCGGCGCTCGATGAGTACCACCTTGCGTCCCGCGTCGGCGAGGTCCAGGGCGGCGGTCAGGCCGGCCAAACCGGCGCCGATCACGGCGGTTGTGGCGTCGGGGTGATGGTCGCTCGGCACGCGATCAGCGTACGCGAGCAAGGTTTGGCAACGAGCCGAGTAGCCAGAGTTCGAGCAGGCGCAGCACACGACCGGCGCGCGACGGGGAGACGCGCTGGCTGAAGACGTCGTACTCCCGCGCGACGATCGCGTCGAGGATCATCCGGTAGACGCCCTGCAGCCCGTTGCAGCATGCCCGGCTGCGCGGTCCGCTGAGCAAGGGAATCAGGCGGTCACCCTCGTGGTACAGCGCGTAGGCGCGCTGGGCGTAGTCGGCCATCAACTCCCGGAACGGTTCCGTGTAGCGGCCCGCGAGGATGTCCTGCTCGGAGACGCCGTGGCGCGCCAGGTCCTCCTGGGCGAGGTAGATACGGCCACGCTCGGCGTCTTCCTTGACGTCGCGCATGATGTTGGTGATCTGCAGCGCTTTGCCCATGGCGATCGCCGACTGCGTCGCGAGTTGGGTCTGCCTGCGGTCGTAGCCGAAGATGCAGATGCAGATCAGGCCGATCACCGAAGCGGCGCGGTAGCAGTACTGCTCCAGCTCCGCGTAGGTCTCATAGCGCGTGACGGTCAGGTCGTGCTCCATGCCGAGCACCAGTTCGTCGAAATGCTCGCGGGGAATGTCGAAACGGCTGACCGCGTCGCCGAGTCCGGTGGCCAGCCAGGCGGGCTCGGCTGCGCCGCCGTCGTAGACGGCGCTGAGCAGTCCCTGCGCCTGGGCGAGGGCGGCGGCGCGTTCGTCCTGGGTGCCGGCGTCGTCGACCGCATCGTCGACGGTGCCGGCATAGGCGTAGGCGGCATAGATCGCGCGGCGCTTGTGCGCGGGCAGCGCGGAGAACGCGATGTAGAAGTTGGTCGCGCGCCGGCGTGTGAACGCCTGGCACTCCTGGTACGCCTCTCCGACCTGGGGATCGAGTCGTCGCAGCATGATGGCGTCAGGCTAGTTTGAGTTGCACGGCTGCGCGCGCGGCCAGCCAGGCGCGGGTCAGCTTGCCGACCCGCGGCCGCCGCCCCAACGTGTCGTAGTTCTGCCGCTCGATTGCCTTGAGCACGGCGCGGCCGCCGTCGGTGAAGAGCCGCAGGTCGATGGCGAGCTCGGTGGGCACCTCGTCGACCAATCGCTCCCCCTTGCGGAAGTAGGCTTCGGCCCGGTCGACCTGGAAGCGCATCATTTCGCGGAAGGCCTCCGGGCAGCTCCGGTCGCGAATGCCGTTGGCGATGTCGTCCTCCGACAGGCCGAAACCGCGCAGCTCGTCAAGCGGGAGATAGAGCCGGTCCTCGTCCAGATAGTCGCGGCGCACGTCTTGCCAGTGGTTGGCGATCTGCAGCGCGGTGCAGGTCGCGTCCGACAGCTCGACCCGATATCGGCCCTCGTCCGTCTCCGTGTCGATATCCCAGAGCTGCAAGACCATCTCGCCGACCGGGTTGGCGGAGAGATCGCAGTAGGCGAGCACGTCCTGGAACGTCTCGTAGCGGTTCTTGCGCTGGTCGAGCCGGTTGGCCTCGATCAGTCTGCGGAAAGGATCGAGGCGAAGCGGCTTGTCGGCGGCCACGTGCTGGAGGGCCAGGTTGATGGGATGTTGCGGGCGAGAGCCGTCGAACGCGCGCTCCAGGTCGGCCTGCCACTTGTCCAGCCGCTCGAGCCGCTGGTCGGGCGCCGCGTCGGGGTCGTCGCCAATGTTGTCGGTAAATCGGCAGAAGCCGTACACGGCGAACATCGGTGCCCGCAGCTCACGGGGCAGGAACCAGCTCACGACGGTGAAGTTCTCGCCGTGCCGACGTGTGTAGCTCCGACACCAGGCGAGGGCGTCTGAGGCGTCGCCGGCGAAGGCGGTCTCGGCGCTGGAGGTCGTCATCTGCGAGCGTGGCTAGTCGTTCTCGAGGTCGGCCGGGTCGAGGATGCGGAAGCCGACCCCCAGCTTGACCTGGAACCAGCCGATCTCACCGTTCTGGATCGGTCCCCGGATTTCCCGCACCTCGAACCAGTCGAGGTTCTTGAGTGTCTCGCCGGCGCGCTCGATCGCGTTGCGGATGGCCTGATCGACTCCGTCGGGCGAGGAGCCGACGAGTTCGATGATCTTGTAGGTATGGTCTCGATGCTCCGCCATGCCGTCCTCCGATTCCCAGGTATCGCTTATCCGGCTCCAAGTTCAAGATCCACGAGTTCGTAGCAGGACCAGCAGAGTTGCTTGCCCTGCAACGGGATCAAGGTCAGGACATACTCGCCGCACTCCTTGCAGAGCTGGCGCTGAGCGGTGTCAAAGCGCATGACGATCAGGTCATGCAGCTCGTCGTCCGCTGAGGCGACATGGCGGGTCAGCACGGCGTCCTCGACGAAGCCCAGCTGTTCGAAGATCTTCCGCGCGCCGACCTGATCCGGGGTCATCTGCGCGATGATCTTGGCCACGTCGTCGGCCAGCGCCGCCTCGAACGCCAGCCCCAGCAGCACATGTCCCAGCCCGAGGCGTCGCGCGGAGACATCGACCATCACGCGGATCTCGGCGACGTGCCGTGTCCAGCGCAAGCGGCCGCGCTCAATCGAGGCGTAGCCGATAATGCTGCCGTGTTGCTCGGCGATCACGGTGCGGATGCGGCCTGCTTCGGTGTCGTGCAGCCAATCGCCGACATCCGCGACGCTGGTAATGTCGCGTTCCTCGTAGAGCAGGTCCTCGCTGGGCTGTCGGTTGCCGAACTCGAGCAGTCTGTTTCCGTCTGAGCCGTTCAGGTTGCGCAGGTGAATCGTGCGACCGTCGCGTTTGAGGTCAATCGGCAGCTGCTGCATCTTGATGTCGGCAGGTTCTTGCCGCGTCGTCATGACTGCCCTCCTCACGCTGCCCATGATGCTGCGCCGCTGACCTGCATGGTAGCCGTTCAGGATCGGGCGGCGGAGCAGGAGGTCAGCGCGGAGCTTTTGCCGACTGGTAACGGCCCAGGGCCATCAGCGGGAAGTAGTGGCGATAGAGGTGGTAGTTGATCATGAAGTCGGACGGGAAACCCGTGCCCGTGAACTCCGGTTCGTCCCAGGTGCCGTCCTCGCGCTGGCGATCGATCAGATACCGCACGCCGAGCGCTACCGATTCGTGCTCCGCCTCTCCGGCGGCGATCAGGGCCATGAGCGCCCATGCGGTCTGCGACGGCGTCGAGGGACCCATCCCGCGGAGCGAAGGATCGGCGTAGGTGTCGCACGACTCGCCCCAGCCGCCGTCGGCCAACTGGTGACGGAAGAGCCACTCGACGGCGTTGCGCACCGGCAGCCCCGACATCGGCTCGCCCAATGCGGCAAGTGCGGGCAGCGACGCGCCGAGGCCGTAGATGTAGTTGACGCCCCAGCGTCCCCACCAGGAGCCGTCCGGCTCCTGTAGGTCGTAGAGGAAGCGCAGACCTCGGCTGGCCGGCGGGTACAGGCCGCTGAAGCCGAGTTGACCGATGTACTCCAGCGCGTGGGCGGTGACGTCCGCGGTCGGCGGATCGAGCAACTCGCCGAAGTCGGTAAACGGAATCTCGGCAAGAAAGGTCTTGTCGTTGTCGACATCGAACGCGCCCCAGCCGCCATTGGACGACTGCATCGAGAGCATCCAGTGCAGGCCGCGGTCGAGGGCGAGCTGGCGTTCCGACTCCAAGCCCGGCAGCGGGATGCGTTCCAGCGCCATCATCACGACGGCGGTGTCGTCGATGTCGGGATAGACGTCGTTGTCGAACTCGAACGCCCAGCCGCCGGGCGGCGTGTCGGGATTCTTGACCTGCCAGTCGCCGCCGGCCAGCACCTGCTCGCGCAGCATCCAGCGGGCGGCGCGCTGGAGGGCGGGATGCTGCGGTTCCAGCCCCGCGTCCAGCAGACCGACGGTGGCGAGGCAGGTGTCCCAGACCGGCGATTGGCAGCTTTCGGTCCAGATCTGTTCTCCCTGTCCGCGATCCTGCCTCCAGGTGAATCGCTCGAAGCCGTCCAGCGCCCGTCGCAGCACGGGGTGATCGAGCGAGTAGCCCATCGCGCGCAGGGCGAGGATCGCGTAGACCCAGGGCGGTTGGATCCCGCCCCAGCATCCGTCCGCCTCCTGGCGGTCCAACAGCCAACGCTCGGAGAAGGCCAGGGCGCGGTTTTCAAAGGGCCGGATGCGATTGCGGTCGAGAAATCGAAGCAGCGAATCGACGACATAAAGCGCGCCTTTGGCCGAGAACGGATTGCTTGGCGGCGGTACGGAGAATCGCCGCCGATCGGAGGGGCGAACCCAGAGTTCGGGCACGCCCGCTCCGGCAGGTAACGCGGCCGTGGGACGCAGCGTCATGATCACCGTGATCCCGACGATGGTTGCTCGCGCCCAACTGGCGAACTCGTAGAGGTTGATGGGCAGCCAGGAGGGCAGCAGGTTGATCCAGGGCGGCATCGCGGGCAGCCGATCCCAGTCGAACTCGCCGAACAGCGCCAGCCAGATCTTGGTGAACACGCGTGCCTGCACGATCCCGCCCTGCTCAAGGATCCACTCCCGCGCCCGGCTCATGTGCGGCGCGTCGGGATCGTCCCCGGCGAGCTTGAGCGCGAAGTAGGCCTCGACCGAGGTGGAGACGTCGCCCGGTCCGTCCAGGTACTGCGCCCAGAACCCCTCGGGCCGCTGCTGTGCGCGCAGATAGCGCGCGATGCCGTCCCACTCGGCGCGGTCACCGATGCCGAGGTGGTGTGTGAGCAACAGGTACTCGGCCGTGATCGACGGGTTCGACTCCAACTCGCCCCACCAGAACCCGGCCTCGTCCTGCTGTTCGATCAGCCAGTCGGTCGCACGGCGCAGCGAGCGGGCCAGTCTGGCGTCGGCGACCGGAGTCGGGCTGGTCGTCATGCGGGCACGCTAGCGGTCGCGCTCGAGCGTAAAGCGGGCCAGCGCTTCCAGGTCGGCGACCGCTTGCGGTCTGGGGCCGCAGGCGCTGAGCTCCGTCCGGAACGCCTCGTACTCGTCGCGCGCGGCGCGGTCGGTGGCCGCATCGGCGCCGACTTCGCCCAGCAGATTGTGGACCCAGTCGGCCTGCGCCTCGGGCAGATCGGCGCTGTCGTCGTCAAGCTCGCGCCGGTAGATGTCGGTCAGTTCCCGGCGCGCCTCGGCCGGCGCGTGACTGAGCGCGTAGAGGATGGGGAAGGACTTCTTGCGCCGCCTGATGTCGGCATCGGTCGGCTTGCCCAGCGCGTCGGGATCGGCCCAGATGCCGAGCCAGTCGTCGCGCATCTGGAAGCAGCGTCCGAGCCGACGTCCCGCCCGATCGAGCGCATCCGCCTGTTCCATGGACGCGCCCGCCAGCGTGGCGCCGATCGACAGCGAGACGCCCATCATCGCGCCGGTCTTGCGCTCGACCATCGCCAGGTACTCGTCGACCTCGACATCCAGCCGTTGCTCAAATGTCAGGTCCAGGTACTGACCCTCGATCATCAACATCGTCGCCTGGTTGAGCCGTCGCATTGCCTCCAACACCGCGTCCGCCGAGGCGCCGCGCAGCAGTGCTCTACGTAGCGCCGCGTCGGCCAGTTCGCGCATCAGGTCGCCGGTGTTGATCGCCTGCGCCACGCCCCAGATCGTCCACACGGTCGGACGGCCGCGTCGCTCGACATCGCCGTCCTGCACATCGTCGTGGACCAGCGAGAAGTTGTGCACCAGCTCGACCGCGGCGGCTCCGGCGGTGGCCCGCTCGAGCGCGGCCGGTTCGTCGCTGATCGCCTCAGCGCCAAGCATCGTCAAGGCAGCCCGCGCGCCTTTGCCCGACGCGCTGGCCGGCCGTCCGGCTTCGTCGAGCCAACCCAGCGCGTAGCGCGCCATGTTGTAGATGGGAAGCGAGACCGCGGGGAAGGCTGCCCGCATCTCCGCCTGCACCGTCTCGTGGTAGCGGGTCAGCGCCGCCGGAGTATCGGTCATGATCCGCGCTCGGCGGTGAGGCAGTCGCGGCATCGTCCGTAGATCGCCCAATGATCGGGGCGCGCCTCGAACGCGAAGTCGCGCTGCAGTTGATCCGCGAAGTCGGCCAGCAGGTCGTGCGCCAGCTCGGTCATCCGACCGCACGATGTGCAAACCAGGTGGTGATGCGGTCGCTCGCTGCGCCAGGCATAGGTCCGTTCGCCGCCGCCGAGATCGGTCTGTGAGACAAGCCCCAGGTCGCGGAGTTGCGTCAGGGTTCGGTAGACCGTCGAGGCATTCAGATCGGCGGCCTCGTCCTTGGCGCGCGCGTAGACATCGGTCGCCGTGATGTGCCGGTTGGCGTGCCGCAGCACCTTGAGCACGGCCAACCGTTGCCGCGTGACGCGCAGGTCGTTGTTGCGCAGCAGGAGTTCCGACTCGGTGGTGCAGGTCATGACGCCGCCTCACCCGCCTCACTCGCCTGGCCCGCATCGTCGTCAAGTGACGCCGGGAAGAAGGCGATGCTGCCGGCGTCGACCCGGCGAGGCGCTTGTGAGCCGTCGCTGGGGACCAGGTAGCAGCCGTTTTGGGGACCGAATCCTCGGCGGCCCGATCCGCCGTTGCCCAGCGCCAAACCGGCGAACGTGATCCAGCGTCCGCAAGGACTGACCACCTGGTGCGAATGGGAGAACTGGTCGTAAAAGTTGAGCATCGTCGCGAACTCGGCCGATGGTTGGAAGCGGGCCAGCCGCATGCTGCCGGCGAACTCTCCGTTGCGGTCGAGATCGTAGCGCGTCAGACCGATCATCGTGCTCGACGGCTGCGGTTCGAAGGCGAACAGGGCGCCGCCGTCGGGCGCCCAGAAGACGCCGTTCATCGTGCGATCGACAATCGGCACCTGGCCGCCGGTCTCGGGATCGAGAATCGACAGCTTGCGGCCCTCGGCGTCGCCGGGACCGAGCGTGAGAACGGCCAGGCGTTCGTCGCTGGGCGACGCGACGAACGATGCCGGTCCGCTCAGCTCCATCAGCTCGTCGTGTTCTGCCGAGGCGCCGGCCTCGCTACGTTGCGCCCGCACCAGGATCGCGCCGCCGCCGGGTCGCGGTTTGGCGAAGTAGATCGAGGAACCGTCGCTGGACCAGGCCGGAGAGCGGAAGCTGGGTCGCGCGCGCTGGATCTGTTGCGGGCCTTCCGAGCCGGCGGCAAGGTCGAAGAGCACGAGCTGGGCGGCGCGGTGCACGAGGATCGCGCGGCCGTCGGGCGCCCAGGAGAAGTACAGCGGCGCACCGTCGACCAGTCGCTGCGCCTGGCCGGGACGGTTTGCGGCGACCAGGTTGACAGCCAACCCGCTGCCGACATTGCCGACCACGGCCAGCGCCCGGCCCGACGGCGCCCAGTGGACATAGTGGGCCAGCCCCGGCGCGATCACCTGGAGTCCGTCGCGGGGATTGCGAAACACGACCTCTGCCGGACCCTCCCCGCTGGGTACGTTCCACAGTTCGAGCCGCGGGTCATCCTGGCGCTGAGACGAGGCGGAGACGGTGATCCGGTCCCCATTGGGCGACCACGACGGCCACATGAAGACCATGCCCTCGTCGCGCATCTCGAGCCGGGTCTCGACTTGCGCCCGCCAGTCCGCACCTTCGCTGTCGATCCGCGCAATCTTCAGCGAAGCGTCTTCCGAGATCATCGCGAGCGGGGTTGCGGTCATGGCAGTCACTGCGCCGCCGCGCCGGCGGCGGACGGGTCTGAGTCGCGAGAGCGGATCGCCTCGATGCCGGCCTGTTGTTCCTCATAGCGCGCGAGATCGAACAACACGGACGAAGCCCGATTCAGATAGCGCACGGTCTCCTCGTTGACCGGATGACCGTGACCACGCAACCGCACGACTTCGCGTTCCGCGCGGCGGATCGTCGTGCGGGCCAGGTCGAGCGCGGCCGAACCGGGCGAGCCGCCGGGCAGCACGAACTCACTCGGCGGCGGCGCCAGGGACTCCAGCTCAGAGGCCCAGGTCTCGAGCTGGTCCACATCCTTGGCGCTGGTGGCGAAGTCGTCCGGCACCGGCTTGTCCGGCGCGACCGCGAGCTCCGCCATGATCAGGTACAGACGCCGCTGCATGCCGATCGCGATCTCACGAGTGCGCGGATCGGTCGACAGGGCACGTCCCAGGCCCAGCGCCGCCGACGCCTCATCGATGGCGCCGTAAGCCTCCGGCTGCGGGTGATCCTTGCCAATGCGACCGCCACCCCACAGGGTCGTCGATCCGTCGTCTCCGGAACGCGTGTAGTGCGGCATGGAGAGAGTGTATCTGCGAGCGCGCGATACTCGGCCGAGGCGTCGATTCCGACCTAGGTTGCGGCAGGCTGCAGTTCGCTCCACAAACCGAGCAGCTCAGGCGTCGTGCTGATGCCGAGGATGATGAAGCCCCGCTTGCGCGGGCGCCGATCGTCGACAAACCCGAGAAACTCGAACAACGGCTCGCCCTCGCCATCAACCAGCCGCCAGGTGCGGTCGGGCGCGTCGGGATCGAGCAGAGCCGAGCCGGCGTCTTCCGGCAAGGCAATGATGCGACCCTGGTCGACGCCGCAGCCGGCCGGCGCAAAGCCGATCCACTCGGCCTCGCTCAGCGCGGTCACTGTGCTCCAGTCCTCGGAGCCGGGCGTCAGTTGCGTCTGCAATTCGCAGTGATCGATCTGGCGGGACATGTCGGCCTCCAATGGACTGAGCGATGAGCGCTTACTCGTGCACCTGATCGGCGGCCGCGAGATTGCGGGCGACCTGGTCGAACGCCTCGAACGCGTTCTGGTCGAAGAGGACGAACCGGACCAGACGCACGCTGCGGTCGGCGCCCGAGTGTTCGTAGCAGACGGTCAGCATGATCTCGGCCGCCTGCGCGTAGTCGAACCCGCCGACACCGGTGCCGAGCGCCGGAAAGGCGATCGACGTCACGCCCAGCTCTTCGGCCCGCCTCAGCGCGTTGTCGGTCGAGGCGCGGATCTTGTCGGCCGAGGTGTGCAGGTCCTGTCCCATCGCGGCGGCGTGGATCACGTGCTTGCAATCCAGGTGACCCGGCCCGGTCACGACCGCCTGCCCGACCTCGATCGGCCCCTGGCGGATCGCCTCGTCCTCGATTTCGCGTCCGCCCGCGCGGACGATTGCGCCCGCCGTCCCCGCGCCCATCCAGAGATGGTTGTTGGCGGCGTTGACGATCGCGTCGACATCCTGCCGGGTGATGTCGCCCTGGACGATCTCGATCTGCGTATCGGTCATCTGCGACGCCTTACTCCGTCATTCCGATTCCCCTCTCCCCCGTCCAGCGGAGAGGAGATGTCAGCCAATACCCCTCTCCCCTCGCTCCGCGGGGGGAGATGCCGCAGGCAGAGGGGGGGCTTCCCCCAGGTACCGCATCCTTAGGCTACTCCTACTTGATCGCCAGGCCGTTCGGCGGACTGCCGGTGCCGCCGGTCACGTTGAGCGGCGCGGCGGCGAAGAAGCTCTCGTACACGCCGTCTTCGGCGCAGTCCTCGGCCAGCGCGTCGAGCGTGAACATCTCCCCGATCGCCATGCCGAAGCGGCCGATGATCCAGTGGTGTAGGAATCCGTCCGGATCCGCGAAGTTCGGCGGCGGCCAGGCTTCCAGCGCTGGATTGTCCGAGCAGACCGCCGAGGGATGGTGGTCAAACAGATATGCGGCCATCTCCTCCGAGCAACCCAGCCCCGGGAAGGCGAGGTTGGGCATCTGCGAGAGCGCCTGCCGGGTCATCATGTCCGTCTGCTCGTACCAGCCGATCCAGCCAATGCGGATCAGCAGCACGTCGCCGGCCCGCAGCTCGACGCCCTGCGCCGCGCGGCAGGCCTCAAGTTCGTCCGCCGTAACCGGGCGGTACTCGTCCATCGGTAGTGGCCGGCCCTGCGACTCGAACCAGCGGCCCACATCCAGCAGCACCGCGCGTCCTGCTATCCCGCGCCGCGCCCAGTGCTCGATGCCCAGCTTGGGCGCATCCCGGTTCTCCAACAGCCACTCGTTGGTCACGCCGCCCCAGAAGCCGTGCTCGAAGTCGCCCACGTGGGTCAGCGCGTCCCATTGCGACGACTGCTGGGTGTAGAAGTTGTCCAGCACGTCGTCGCCGTGGTGCCCGAAGCCGGCCCGACGCATCACCGTGTGTCGCACGGCGCCGCGGTTGTAGAGCGGCGGCGAGGGCTGTGACTGGTCCCAGTTCATCGGGAACATCTTGCCCGTGCGGATTAGCGACGCCGCCTGGACAATCTTGTCCGGCGTCTGCAGATTGAACATCCCTACCTGGTCGTCATCGCCAAACAATCCCCAGGCCGTCTTGGCAGGATTCCCAGCCTTGTAGGGAAGCTGTTCATAGGTCGGAAGCGTCTCAGGAATGTCGGCCATCTCAGATCCAGGTTCGTTGGAGCGAATCTGGACGCAGTCTAGCCGTTCAGTCGAGCAGCCCCGGATAGAGAATCTGCTTGATCTGGCCGCGGAAGTTGAAGGTGCCGGAGGGCATGAACTGGGTCAGGAAGATGACGATCATCTCCTCGGCCGGGTCGATCCAGAAGATCGTGCTGGCCGCGCCGCCCCAGTAGTACTCGCCGATGGAGCCGACGTTCTGGGTGCGGGGGATGTCGACGATCATGGCGAAGCCGAGGCCGAATCCGACCCCGTCGTTGGCCGTCTCCGAGAATGTGCCCAGCGCGCGCTGCGAGAGGTCCTCGCCGTCGGGCAGATGATTCATCGTCATCAGCTCGATCGTCTTCGGACCCAACAGGCGCGCTCCGTCCAGTTCGCCGCCATTGAGCAGCATCTGGCAGAAGCGGTGGTAGTCCTGCGCCGTCGAGACCAGCCCCCCGCCGCCGGAGAAGAACGTCTGCGGCTGGCCGTAGTCGCTGGTCTCCGGATCGTCGAGCAGGCGGAGCTGCCGGTCGAGGCCGCGTTCGTAGTTGGCGGCGAAGCGGTCGATCTTCTCGGGCGGCACATCGAACGCGGTGTCCTCCATGCCCAGTGGTTCGAAGACGTGCTCCTGCAAGTACTCGTCGAAGCGCTGTCCCGAGATCGTCTGCACGAGGTAGCCGCAGACATCGGTGGAGACGCCGTAGTTCCAGTTGTCGCCGGGCGAGAACTTGAGCGGCATCGCCGCCAGCCTGTCGATCATCGACTGCAGGTAGCGGCCCTTCATCATGCCGGCCTGGT
>JAPPBK010000147.1 GCA_026705105.1 Chloroflexota bacterium
ACTCGACATATGCGGCGCTGTCCGGGTTGACAAAGACGTCCCCGAGCTGGGTAACCCATTCACCGTCGTCAATCCGAAGTCTGATCGAATCCGGTTGGCCCACGTTCGGCAGCCCCCAAATCGTGAACCCCAGTGAACCTGAGAAGCAGTTCATGACCAGATCGAGGCGGTCGGATCCAGCCGCTGGTGCACCCTCGACCGCCGCGACGCGGACTTGACTGCCTCTCTGAGGATCGTTCCCCTCCGGGTAGTAGACCCTGTAGTACTCACCGCGGTCGTTCTGCACGAAGAGGCCAGTAGTCACCGGCTGCCAAGCCGGCGCCGCATAGTTCCCGCATTGATCAATGTTTGATTGGATGGGTGTCGCGAACAGTTCGCCCAGATCGAATGTGACCAGAGCTGCGCTGGCAGATCCGACCTCGACCGAGAGCGATTGAGCTTCGCGTAGCCGTTGGATGGTTCGTTCGTTATCGACTGGCGACAGCGAGACCCGGCCTGCGTCGCGGCTGACGGACCACTCAGCGACTAACTGCCTGTCGTCGAACGCCAGAGTCAAGTCGCCCGTCGCGTCGGACGGCGCGCCGCCCAGGGCCACCCGACGCTCGTCGTCCAGGCATCCAACCTCCAGTTGCAGTCCCTGTGCGCTGAAGGCCACCACCACGGAGTTCACCTTGGTCGGGTAGAAGCCCTCGACGTCTTGGGTGAACATGCCAAAAGCGATGGAGGCGGTGCGATATCCGCCGCGCATCACGGGCATGATCGGTTCTGGAGCCCGGCGTACGACGGTGTCTGGCAGGATGACCGCCTGCGGCGTTCCCAACTCGACCCGCACCGAGACCGGTGAAGAGGACCGCCAACCAGTCGCCTCTCCAAAGGCCGCGATGACACGCGCCCGGGGAAGGATGTTGTCGCTCCAGCCGTCGGCGGTGCGCTGCTGGACGGCGAACTCGATGCGCCCGTCGGCACGGACTTGCACGCGGATGCGCAGCTCCGTGTGCCCGGACGGTGTTGCATCGCCGCCGCAGTGTCGGAGGTTGTTGTAGACCGGCAGCGCGCGCAGCTCGTCGAGGTCGATCGTGGTCGTGAGGTTGGTCGTCCCGCCGAGCGTCAAGGCAAGTTGCGAGCCGTAGCCAAGCAGAGCCTTCGCCAACCGACTCTCGGCTCCCTGGACGAGTTCGGGTCCGGTCGCGGCCGAGAACATCGGCCAACGCTCGGTATGCCGGGTCCCGTGGTCCACGTGCCAGCTCAGAGGAATCTGCTGTGAGGTTGCGCCGACGCCGAGACTGCCGGGCAGGCCGCTGATGCGAACCGAAGCATCGCCGTCCCGGCAGGTGATCGAGGTTCGCAGCTCGCCGTCCGGAGCGCCGACCGAGACGCTGTAGATCGAGACCTCGGTGACGAGATCGCCTTGCTCGTCGTGGTAGGCGGAGTAGCGAGCGTCCCCGGCCCAGCCCTCCACGCCGCCGACGAGCTCGAGTGACCCGCTCGGCGAAGGTTCGAACCGGTCGCTGCGCGCGAGTCGGCCGCGGCCGGCATCGTCGACTTCCAGGGTCAGCGAAGAGCTGACCAGCCAGAGTCCGGTTGAGGTGGTGGCCGGATCAAACCAGTGACTCTTCGGCCTGACCGGTTGCGTCCACCCGCCGCTTCCGTCCGACGCTCGCAGGCCGAAGCGAACGACGCCGTTTTCCTGGCGCTGAGCCGCGATACGCAACTCGCCTAGTACTGCGCCGGCTTCCTGGCCACGCGCCGTGTGTTCGGTCAGGACCGACGCGACCGAGGCGACCAACACGATCGCCGCTAGAGCAACAGTGGTCGTCGTTCGACTCGCGAGAATCCGAGTCCGTGTGACGTGAGAACGCATGGTGTCCCTCCCTCGGACGGCTGCGTTCAAGTCTCACGTCGGGCATCCGCGCGGCAGTAGATCAGAAGCGCAAGCCTGCGCTTTTCGATTCACACCTACAGGACGTAGCACCTGGACCATTCAGTCAGTTCCGCAAGGCCAGGACCTGGCTCATGACTCTGTGAACAGGCCGACAAACGAGGTTGATGGAGGGGCGATGCAAGTCACTGGCTGTCGATGCCGACCACAACATCGTCGACCAGCCCGTTGCGGACAGCCCAGATGACGAGCTCCTGCTTCGTCTGGATGCCCAGCTTGTCCTGGATCCGGTAGAGCGTGTTGCGCACGGTAACGACGCTGTTTCCCCGATGTTTGGCGATCTCCGCGTACGACGTGCCCTTGGCGAAGAGCGTCAGGGTTTGCCGCTCGATCGCCGTCAGTCGGTCCACTGGTCTGACGGACTCGGCGGGGCGCTGTCCGCGCAGCATGGCAAAGACTCGTTTGACGGCCTCTTCGGGAACATTCAGGCGTCCTGCCGCCACGTCGAGCATGGCGGTGACGAACTCATCCGGTGGCGCATACTTCTCGAGAAATCCGGTCGCGCCGGCGGCGATGGCGTCAATCACTGAATCTTCATGCGCGCCAGCGGTCAACATCAAGACGCGCGTGTCGGGCAGCAACGCCATGAGATCGCGGCAGGCCTCGATGCCGTCCTTGCGCGGCATGATCACGTCCATGATCACGACTTGTGGGGTCAGCTCTGCGGCAAGGCGCAGCGCCTCTTCTCCGTCTTGGGCCTCTCCAACAACGACGAATCGCCCGGAGTCGTTCAGCAACGCGCGGAGACCCTGCCTCATAATCGGGTGGTCGTCAACCACGAGCACGGTGATCGGTTCGGTTGTTGGCATCTCAAGCTCCGCCCACGTGATTGCGATGAGGTACGACGCAAGTGATCGACGTGCCGCCGCCTGAGCTCTCAACCAGCAGGCTGCCGCCTATGCGGCCGGCGTCCTCGATCATGCCGCTGATCCCACGCCCGCGCGTGGCGTAGTCGTCTGGCAGCCCGACGCCGTCGTCTGTGACGCGCAGACTGATCTGTTCATCTGTGATCGTGAAACTCACCTCTACTCGGCTCGGATCGCCGTGCAAGAAGGCGTTGGTCAGCGCGTTGTGGGCAATGGCGAACAGCTGAGAGCGAACCGCCGCGGGCAGTTCCGGCTCCGTCCCGGACTGCGCGAGCACGGCGGGAATGCCCGTGATCCGCTCAAACGTCGCGCAGTGAGACCACAGCACCCGACCCAGCTCCCGTCCCTCGACTATGTGTCCGGCGTCGATCGGACCCCGCATCTCCCACATCGCCGACCTCGTCAGCTCGGCGGTCCCGTCGAGCGCGGACCGCAACTCATGATCGGATTCGGCGGCCAGCGCTCTGGCGCGATGAAGGCCCATGTTGATCATCGACGCCGTCTGCGCGGTGGTGTCGTGGATCTGTTGAGAGAGCTCGATCCGTTCGTTGCGCAACTGCTGCTCCCGCGCCAACGCCGACCGCCAGCGCAGGCGCTCGAAGCGGACGATCATGCCGATACCCACGGCGACGACGTACATCGTGGCCACCCGCCCGACCAGTACCTTCTCCTGGCCCAGGTCGAGGTTCAGTCCGTCGCCGCTCCAGAGACACGCCCCGACGTAGATCAGCGCAGCCAGTGTCGTCCAGCTGAACGTGGCCCACAGCGACGGGAACAGCACCGCAAAGAGGCCCAACGCCGGGTAGAAGGCGATGAAGGCGAAAGTCGAGAATCCGCCGAGGACAACGACCCCGAACGCGATCTGCGCGACATCGGTGGCACTGAGCAACAGCAACAACCGCTGGCTGATCGGCCGCTTTCTGCGCAGCCGATATTGGACCAGGCCGTTGACGAACAACTGCAGGATCGGCAGGATGATCGCTTCGGCCAGCTCCGGGTACCAGAAGTCGGGCCGATATGCGGCCAGGAACACGGCAACCAGCCAGATGGACCATCGGCCCCAGAGCGAGATCCGAGTCGCGTAGAGGACGACCTCCGGCTCGCTCAGGGCGACCGGCGTCAGCCTGGTACGGGCGGCGTTCGCGGCGGCCGACAGCGCCTGGCGGCGTCGATCCGACACACCCCCGAACGCGCGCGCGTGCCTCGAAGGGTGGAGATCCTGCTTCGTCGCTGTCAGCGTTTCCTCGTTCATTAGTCCAAATTTACTTCGATGGCGCCTCTCCAAGGTGAGCGTTTCGTGCTACCGCCGTATGGATGTTTCGCTACACATGGTTCGAGCAAAAGAGTTGGCACACGCCACTCCAGATGTTCTATCGCAACTCAGGAGCGCAATGGAATGCTCTATATCAGTCAAATGGAGGTCAGGCGCGGAGTGTTGAGGAGGTGTTCATGCTGAATCCCGAGACATTTGCCGCCTTCAGCTATCGCGACTTCCGCGTCCTCTGGTTGGCCACCTTTGTCCGCTCCGCCGCACTGGCGATCGAGCTGGTTGCCCGTGCCGTGCTGATCGTTGAGCTGACCGGCTCTGCGGTCTTGTTGGGCGCGGTACTCGCCGCCTGGATGGCGCCCAACCTGCTGCTTTCGCCGTTCGCCGGCGCCATCGTCGACCGCCACCCCTATCGGCGAGTGTTGATCGGCTCGTTTCTCACTAACGCCACGGCCTCAGGCGTGCTCTTCGTCCTGCTGATCATTGATCAGGCTCAGAGCTGGCAGGTCATCGCGCTCTCGGCCCTGTCCGGCATCGGCTTCGTCTTCTTCAACCTGGCGCGACGGGCGCTGCTGCCGGTGATCGTCGAGTCCTCCCACCTGCGATCGGCCACGGCGCTGTCGCAGACCGGACAGACGTCGGTCAAGATTGGCGGCGCGCTCCTCGCCGGTCTGTTGCTCAGCATCGCCGACTTCACCTGGATGTTCGGCCTGATGACCGCGTTCAGCCTGCTGGCGGTGCTGCTCGGGGCGATGATTCAGGCCCGGCAGGAGTCGAAGGCGGATGGTGACGAACCGGAGCGGTCCATCATGGGCCAGATCGCGGCCGGCGGACGCTGGGCGATCGATACCCGTTGGCCGTTGGCAGTGCTGGCCATCTCTGCGATGTCGTACATGTTCCTCCAGCCCTACGAAGCCGTGCTGATGCCCCTGGTGGTGATCGACGAGCTGGGCCAGCACCGGTCCTGGGTCGGCTACCTGGCGGCCGTGGGCGGTCTCGGCGCAACCCTGGGCGCGGTCTGGCTGGCCTCGCTCAAGGAAATCCGCTCCCCGAACCTGTTGATGGTCGGGCTCATTGCGACTGGCGGAGTATCACTCATCGGGATCGCCCTGGCGCCGCACCTCGCCGTGGTCGCGGTCTGCGTGTTCTTCGCCACCGCCTGCGTCTACAACATGGCCACCGTGGCCAACCTCGCCCTCCTCGCACACGCCCCCGAGGAGATGCGCGGACAAGCGCTCACGCTCATGAACCTGGTCCAGGGCACGATCCTGATCGGCGCCCTGGTTGCCGGCGCGTTGGTCGACTCGCTCGGCCCGCAATGGGGGTTGTTAACGATGGCCGCCTGCCTCCTCGGCGCCTCCTTGCTCACCCTTTCGATGCCGCGAGTCCGCTGGTGGCTCTGGCGCAGGCGCATGTACACCAACCTCACCGCCGCAGACTGGATGCGCGCGAGTGAAGGCGATCGCTAGGCTTGCTCACCCAAACGACCAATGAACGGAGTCCGATCCGCTGTCCGTCTCACTATCAAAATGCTCTGTTCCGGCAGCTGCGAGCGTTCGTATGATTCGGCCAGCCGACTGACAGTTGAAAGGACCGCAAATGACCTCCCCGACCCCGGCAGAGCTACGCCGACGCATGACCCTCCAGCTCTTTGAGGAATTGCGCCGGGACGGCTCCGCCGACGACGGCAGCGCGCTCCAGGCCGCGGCGACCATCACTTCCGGCATGTCGCTCAATGAGATCAGAATCTCGCTGGGCGTCTGGCCCAACACCGTCGACGCTGCCGCGTCCTGATCGCCTCTCGCCATTACGATTGCGGTCAATCGCAGCAGGGTGGACCACACCGAAAACAGAGCTCAAGTTCTCACCTGAAGCGTCGCTCGCAGTCTTGGTAGCAGCCCAGGCCGTCACGGAGGACGAGCCGCCTTCCCAGCCGTCGGCGGGATCACCGTCCGAGTCCTCAGGCGTCACCGCGACTCTGGTCCGGTGTACGTCGGCCGCAGCCGTTGCGGCGTACTCGGTCCGTTGCGACGAAAACTCGCCAAGTGTCATAGAAGCCCCTCCCCGGTCGGACTCGGTTCGGAACTGACCGTCGATGTCGGCCATGTCATTGGTGGAACGAGCGAATGTCGAGCATCTTTTTCACCCGACGTCGCGAACGATGTTCCTAGCCGGCTACAGACACTTTTGCCTTCTTTGATCTCCGGCAGGCGATGTCGGTTTCGCACGACCGAGAGCCTGACAAGCGGTGCTCCCAGATTCAAGGAGTCAAGGAAGGCAATTGATGCCCAAGCCTGCACCGAAGAGAAGCGCCGCGATTCGTTACAGCGCCGACGCCTCGAAGGTGAGTGTCGCCGCGCTGGTGATGCTGGCCGCGGTGCTTGCGGTGGCCACGCAGGTTGGGGCGCAGGCGTCTGAGACCCCCAAGATCACCAACACCAGCGAGGGGTTCTACGTCTCCTACCTGACGCTGCGAGACCACGCATTCACGGTGAGCGGAGGCGAGGTGATCAACGCCCGCCGGCTCGTGCATAGAAAGAACCTGCGCTGGGAGATCACTATCAGCCCGACCTCCGACGCCACCGTCACCGTGGAGCTCCCCGCGACCAGCGACTGCACCGCCACGGGCGCCATCTGCACCACTGACCAGCGGATGCTCACGACCGTCCCTGCACTAGTGGTCTCCGGACCCGGCCAGCCCTAACCGCGGACTACAGGTGTGGCATGACCATCCTCGTCAACGCCAACAACGTAGGCGCCGCACCGCGTCTCCTACTCTGAGGTAGGCGACGGCGAGGGGAGGGAATCAGTTGAGCAAGCGAACGGATGCCGATCAGGACCCAGGCGGGTCGCCCGGAAAGCTAGACATCCAATCTAGAACGCAACTCGAAGGTTCTCGATTTTATCCAGTTTGCTAAAGCGTCGTGCACCGAACTGCGAACCTTTGTCTGGGAAGTGGAAACCTAGCGACTCTTGCAATCGATGGACAACACGAGCAATCGCCTTCCTGGCTCGGTCCCCCATACGGGGGGGCTCGTGGCTCGATAGCTATGTGCTAGAAGAGGAGCCTCCGCGTTTGCGCCCTCAGTCCGTATCCAGGCCACGCGCCTCGACTGGTGTCCTCGGTTGGTGCCCTCGGTTGGCCTGTCGCTCGGCTTGAAGCTCTTGAGCAACTCCCTGACATGTGAGATCAATGGTGGCACGTTGCTCGGATTCGGCATGGCTTCAGCCATCCTGCACCAGTCCGACAAGCGGAAGGCTATGCAGCTTCGTCGGGCGCTTCAACAAGCGTCAGCCACGCAAGTTGTGCGTCCTGCACCATGCCCGTGCTCCTGTTTCTGCCGGAGCTGCCGTAGGGCCCGCAATCGGCAGTTTCACAGCATCATGCACTGATGCCACACCGGTGACCGACCCGTGACGCGTGACGCAGTCAGCTCGTCGTCGGCGGTGATGCAACTCGCCGAGTGCCGCCGCGTCTCGGCACAAACGATTGCACAGCGTGGATCCGGACGCGAAACCGCGAAAGCTGACTTGTTTTCTACTGCACCTACACGGATTGCTCTGTCACGATTGGGGAGAGTCGGCACCGGCCATGGCCGGCACCACGACCGGATGCGGCTCACCGGCGATCCGGGCGCCGGCGGGCGCCGCGCGTGCAACCCCTTCCTACGCGCGGTCCGGCTGGCGCCCGACCCTACTCCCTTCCCGAATCGGTGGAAGACTGACGGGCTCGGGCGGCAAGAACTGTTGATGTCCAGGGCACTCGAAATCGTCCTGGGGCTATTGGAAGTGGGCGGTGTCGACTCCGTCTTCTTCGATATCGATGATGTGCATCCCCAGGCGATCGAGGTTGCACCGACCGCGCAGCGAGTCCGTTGATGCCAACCGAGACCAGCCGGTGGGGAACGGAAACGGATAGCTCTCTTCGCCCCGCCGCTCCGGCAGTGGCGACTCGATGCTCCGTCGACGCCGGAGGCCAAGCATCACGGACCACTCCAACCGGCCCTGGAGCGTGAGACAGGAAGCTGGGCGCGAAAGCCACCAGGCGAGCGCCGGCGACAGGCGCCATCGTGCACTGCAACCTCCGTTCGCACGCGAAACTGTGTAGTGACAGAAGAGATCGGGCCGACTTGAAGCGCTCAGTTCCCTGTTCTGCTGTGCAATAGCGAGAGCGGGTAAAGACCAGATGCGGTTGTCGGTCGGATCGCGCGTTCATCTGCGGCGAAGTCAGCGCGCGAGCGGCCACGGTCGCGAGCCGGGTCCCGACCCCGACTCCCGGCTCAGGATCAGAGCGGGACTACGCAGGGTGTCTCCCGGTCGCCGGAAGCGCCACTCGCCGCTGATCAGATCGAGGACGCAGTCAGCGCCGCGCGCTCCCGCCCCCACCGCGCCGAATGTCGTCACCGCGATGCCTCGGTCGCTGGGCACGCCGTGCTGGTCGCTTTCGCCCAGCCACCAGGCCGTCGTTCTACCGGAGTCGTCTTTGCCCCAGCACCACGGCGGGACCTGCTCAAGATGGGCCAGCACGTCGGACGCTTCCTGCAACCTCGACCAGCGGAGCGTTACCTGAGCTTCGTCCAGTTTTGCCGCATCGACGGCAAGGAGCGCAGCCCCATGGGCGACACTCGTCTCGCCTGCTCCCGGCATGATCGTGACTCGAATCCCGTCCGAGCCGACGACCCCGCGCACCAGCTCCCGCGCAAACGTTGTCCCTCCGCTGCCCGAGCGCAGCCGCGCCTCCTCGACGATCTCCGCCATCGATCCAGCTGCTCTGGTCACGTTGTCCGCCCAGAACTCGAACTTGGCCAACTCGTTGCCCGACAGGTCGCGCACTCGCCCCGCGCCGCGCGGCGCATAGGTAAGGCGCACGGCGTCCGGCGACGTGACGCGGTCGGACAGGGTAAGCACGACCCCCTGCCTCGACCACTCCATTTCCGTGACCTCTAGCCTGCGGCGCCCGGCGTGGACGACGAAGTCCGCCGCCTGCGCCTCGCGGCCGTCGACCCGCTGATCGAATCTCACGTCAAGCGACCGACGGACGACCTCGACCGCAACCACGCGCGGCGGCGTCTCCGTGTAGTTGTCCACCACGAAGACCGAGTCGGGCACCCGAGCGCTGGCCAAACCGGCCAGCCCGCCGCTCGATCTGGCCAGATAGACGACGCCGAACAGGTCCGGCTCGTCGGGAAGGTTGGAGGCCAGGTGCAGGTAGAGGCTGGAGCCACCGATCTCGACCTGCGAGATGTTCGGCTCGTCGTCGATCCCCGCCAGGATGAATCGCGAGGCCGCCACGGCGCGCGGCAGCAGCGGTTGGTCGAAGCTGAGCGCGATCAACTCGCCCACGCCGAATCCCGATACGAAACGCGGAGGCTCGGTCGCGTCCCGGACCGCGATCGTGAACGGACCGACCGCTAATCCATCCCCCGTCAGCGAGGTGCCCGAGTACGCAAGCTCGACCTCCTGCCCCGCTCTGATGCCGGGCGACCTGAGCCGCAGGAGCAGTGTGGGACCGTCAATAGAGATCACCTCGGTGATGTCCGCGTCCCCGCGCACAGTCAACTCGGTCGCGACCGGCAGAGTCGGGTCCAGCGCCTGGTCGAACGTGACCCGCAGTTCCGTCCGCTCCGCCACCGCCGACTCCGCACACGGTGCAGTACGACTGATTCTCCGCTGCCAGGACCACGCTCCTGGCGGATCGGGCCTGGCCCAGACGAACTCCACATCCTCTCCCAGGCACACCGGCGCGGCCGGGATCAGTCGCACAGCGCCGTCGGCCGGCGCTTCGCTGCTGAATTCGCGGAACTCGTCCCCGACTCGCAACGACCACGCGGTCTCAACCTGCTCGGAGAGCTGGGTTTCCGCGCCAAGTGTCAAGGCCACCGCAGCGCCGTCCCAGGCCGCGCACGCCAGTCCCAGATCCGCAGCGAGCAGGTTCTCGACGTCGAAGGCGAACGCCTCAATCGGGCGACCGTCCGAGTCAACAAGCGGAGGCTCCCCCGGCACATACTCCGTCCGTACGGTGGCGCACTCCGGAATGGGACTCGTCAATCGAATGCTCAACCCCATACCCAATGCGGTCACGCGTTGAACGCCGATCGCCAGCGCGTCGGCGGTGACGGTGAAGGACGTCGGGTCTACTCCGGCATTACCGCCCAAATCGCTGTCGAATCCAGCGCGCAGCATGTTCGCCTGCTCGCGGTTCAATCGCACGCTAGTCGCCCTCGCCGGCGTTACGTTCTCTAGTGCGATCCCCGGATAGTCCGTACCCGGAACCGTGAAGCCGTCAACCGTGTGCGCAGGCGTCGACACATCACGGAGGTTGCGGCCGTCGTTGTCGTAGGACTTCGGCAGATAGCCAACGCTGAGGGTGTCGCCCTTGTCTACGCGCGCACCGAGTTGCAGCACGACCGTATCGCCGGCGATGTCGACGGATTCAATCTCAATCCGTTCTCCGTCGGTTCGCTCCACGATGAACCATGTGTACTCCTCGGGGTCGCTGCAATCGATATCGGGATCCTCAAGTTGGAGCACCTCGCAACTGGGCGGCGGTGCCGCATCTTCGTCCAACTGTTGATCAAACTCGAGCCTGAACACTCTTCCGTTCACGCTCGCGCTCTCGAGCTGCGGTGCAACATCGACGCGATTGTCCAACGGGTTGCTGAACGACTGCACCCGCTTGGGCGCGTCATCGTCTCGCAAGCCGCCGACGGCAGGAGCCGTATAGGTCAGCGCGTACGCGACTCCTTCGCGGACCGGCGTCGCGATCTCCAGCTCGAACTTGAGCTGCCGCTCCTCGCCGTCAACCGCGACATACGTCACCACGGCAATCTCCACGCTCGGCGCGGTATTGAACCAGCTTGAGTCGACGTTGACTCCTGGATCCAGCCGCTGATCGAAGAGGAGGTAGATCTCGTCGCCCTGAGTGTCCGTACTCAACTCTGTTGGGGTCGGCGCGTAGTCCGTCACGTTGTCGACGGGCTCGGTGAACCCAGCCGCCAGTGGCCCGGAAGCGCTCGACAGTCCGCCCGAGTCGGGCGGCGTGTAGGTCAGCTTGTACTCGGCATTCTCGGTCGCACTGGGCGACACCACCAACGACACCGTCGCACCGCTCAGGCTCGCCGAATCGACCTGGAGCGCGTCGGCTTCAGTTGTGAACCAGCTCGCCTCGACGCCTGCATCCTCATCCAACGCCCGATCGAACACCAACGCAAGCGCAGTGCCGTCCAGCGTCGCTGACGCAACGGCCGGAGGGGTCGCCGTCTGATTCCGCAGTTGGTAGCTGTTGATCTGCGCGCGCCGCTCACCATCCTCATCTTCACGAATCCTGATTGTGCCCGAGTCGGGCAAGTAAGTGACGAGCACAGTGTCCAGCTCGTCTACGTCCTGCGACAGCGTGAACACGATCTTGCCCACACCGCCTGGCCCGTCGTTCGAAATGTCAATTGACGCGATGTCCGCATCGGTGCCCGTCAACGTGAAGTGGTCGTACACGACGCTGTCGTCCGCCAATGACGCGAAGCGCGGATCCTCGTAGATGTCCTGATCGAGGACGATGGCGATCATGTCGTCCTCAACGGTGCCCGATGCAGGCACTGGGGCAGTGTCGGTCTGATTGTCGATCTCGTGAGCGAAGCCCTCTGCCTGGTTGGCCGTCGGATCAACGATGCCGCCAGTTGATGGCTTGGCGTATGTCAGGGATGCGTCTTCATCCTCTCTCAGCGCGACGGACAGGGTCAGTGCCAGCTTT
>JAPPBK010000350.1 GCA_026705105.1 Chloroflexota bacterium
ATGTGTAGGGGGGGCTCCCCTGGCCGCCCCTACACATCCAGACCATGTAGTCGGTTGAAGTCGTCGAACCGCTCCGCGTTCAATACCCGACCTTCCAGACCCGCGTAGTCGCCGTCGTAGCGCCAGGCCCGGAACACCCAATTGCAGGTGTCGCCGCGCTGCTTGACCTGGAACGGCGAAACCCACTCCCAGACCACCTGGCCGCGCCCGTCGATCTCAAACAGCCGCCCCGCCGCGCCCTCCGTCACCAGGAAGTTGCCGTTCGACAGCTGTGACACGCCGGAGATGTGCGCCGAGAAAAACTGCTCTCTGGGCACACCCTGGTAGATCACGTCAACCTTGTCGGTCTCGGGATCCACGGCCACGATCCGCGAGTAACTCAGGTCCTGCAGCCGGTGCATGCCGTTGTCGTAGATCAGGATGCGGCCGTCGGCGAGTCGGTTGGCGTGATGCTGATGCGAAATCTCCGGCCAGCCGAACTCCCAGCGCAACGACGCCGGCCGGTCGCCGTTGGGCGGATCGACGATGCCGACGATGCTCGTGTCGCGAGACGAAAACAGCAGCCCGCCGTCGGACAGCTGCTCGATGCTGTTCGTGTGCGTCCACTCCCAGCGGTGCTCCAATGGACACTTGGGCGCAGCCTCGGGACTCAGCACTTCCCAGAGATGTATCCGGCTGACCTCGTTGCCCGCGGGATCGACCTCGACGAAATCGTCGCCGATCATCGTCGGCGGTCCGGGTTGGCCGGGCAGGTGACCGCCGCCAAGCACCGCCTTGCCGACCGCTTCGGGCATCGCCACCCACTCGAGGAAGATCGTGTTGCCGTTCTCGCAACGATGGAAGTCGTGGTGGATTGCCTCGTTCTCGTAATCCCAGACGACATTGCCGTCCCAGTCCAGTTCGCGCAGCCCGACTCCGCGGCCTCCCAGGAAGTTGAACGTGTCCGGCGGCGCGCCCGGATCGAGCGTGAAGCGGGTGACGTTCTCGCCCGTTCGCGGCGGCGGCGGCGTCAGCGGCGAGACCATCGCCAGGATATTCCCGCTGGCCAGCAGCTCGACATTGAACAGGCGTCGATCGGGGAAGTGCCAGCGATGCGCGACGCGACCCTGCATGTCCAGCAGTACGGCGTCCTGCGCGCCCAGGCCGCACATCAGCGTGTAACCCTTGCACGAGCGCGACGGCTCATGATGCGTCAGCCCCACTGGACGATGAATCGGCCAGCCCATGGTCTAGCTCCGTGACCTGACGCACCTGACCTGTTCGGGGTCCCGCTCGGCGGCCTCGACCAGCGGAATCACATCCCGCGCGATCCGCTCCGCCTCCTCCAAATGCGGATAGCCGGAGAGGATGAATTCGTCGAAGCCCATCCGCCGATAGGCCGCTAACTCGTCCGCCGCCTGCTGCGGCGTGCCGACGATCGCCGTGCCCAGGTTGACCCGCACCCGCGAGATGCCGTTCCACAGCCGTTCTCCCAGGCGGTCGTCCTCGACTCGACGCGCCTGCGCGGCCGCGCCGACCATCGCCGTCGACCGCACCGCCGCCGCCCGCTGCGCCAGCACGTCGGGATGCGCCTCGGACAGCAACTCCGCCGCCGCGTCCCACGCTTCCGCCTCCGTATCCCGCACGACCAGGTGGGTGCGCAACCCAAATCTCGGCGTCTTTCCCGTCAGCGCGAACGCATTGCGGGCACGATCGAGCAGAGCCTGCATCGGCTCGGGCGGCTGAATCCAGCAGAGCAGCACATCTCCCCGGTCCGCGGCGAGTCGCAAGGCCGCGTCGGAAGCGCCACCCAGGTACCACTCGGGTGTGGGCGGCGTCGGGGTTGGAGCGACGAGCGCACCGTTCAATCGGACCGATTCGCCCTCGAACTGCAACGGGCCGCCCGTCTCCCAGAGTTGCGCGCAGGCGTCGATGAATTCGTCGGCCTGCGCGTAGCGGTCATCGTGCGTGCCCGTGATGCCCAAGCGCTCGTTGTCGCCCTGGATTCCGCCCGGCACGATGTTGATGTCGATCCGACCGCCCGAGATCTCGTGCAGGGTCGCGGCCTGCTGAGCGAACAGGCCCACCGGAGTGATGCCGGGACGCACCGCGATCAGCAGCCGAATCTGGGACGAGACCGCGCACAGCGCCGTCGCCGTGGTCCACGTCTCGGCCAGCGGCGCCGAGTGCTCGAACGAGCCGTTGGCGAACCGAGTCGGGATCAGCAGCGAGTGATAGCCCAGCCGTTCCGCGTTGAGCACCACATCGCGCAGATACTCAAAGATCGGCGGTCGCTGCGCCCGCAGCGTGCCAATCCGGTCGCCGTCGCCGTCGATCGGCACGAACCAACTGAACCTGGGTCCTGAGCGAGAGTCCGTCATGTCCAGATTGTACGTCGGGTCGGCGCCCCCCTCTGCCTTCGGCATCTCCCCCCGCGGAGCGGGGGGAGAGGGGAAGAGAGGGACTACGTGCAACTCTCCAGGGGGGAGGGATCAGTGCTCGAGGAACTCGTTCACGTGCTTGACGAAGACATCGAGTTGGTCGTGGTGGACCCAGTGGCCCGCGTCGGCGACGCCGACCTTGCGGGCCGAGGGAAATGTGCTGGTGCGCTCGTCCTGGTTGGGATCGCCGGCCGACTCGAGGCCGCTGATCAGCAGCGTCGGCATGTTCACCCGCTCCCAGATCTCCTCGGCGTCCAACTCATTGAACGGATAGGGCGAATGCGCGCGGGCGTAGTTGTCGAACTTCCAGACGAAGGTGCCGTCTTCGTTCTGGTGAACGGCGTGCGTCGTCAGGCGCAGCGCCTGCTCCGCCGACAGGCGCGGATTCGCCTCCTGCATCCGCTCGACGGCGTCTTCGAGCGTCGGATAGCGCCTCGGCAAGCGCCCGGCGAAGCGGTGACGTTCCGAGATCCATTCCGTCATCCGTTGATGCGCCGGCACCGACGAGTGCATGTCCGTCTCGCGCCTCGACGGGCCAAGGCCCTCAATTGCGATCAGCCTGGCCACCCGCTCCGGGTAGACGCCGGAGTACTCGATGCAAATCCGTCCGCCCAGCGAGTGACCAAGCAGGGTGACCGGCGCGAGGTGCTTCTGGCGGATGAGCTGCGCCAGGTCATAGACATAATCGATCATCGCGTAGCCGGAGCCGTTGACCCACTCGGAGTCGCCGTGTCCACGCAGATCGGGCGCGATCACGTGATAGCGATCCTTCAGCGCCAGGGCGACCCAGTCCCAGGAGCGGCAGTGATCACGGCCGCCATGGACGAGGATCAGCGCCGGCGCCGTCGGGTTGCCCCAGTCGACGTAATGCAGCCGCAGCCGCTGTGAGAAGTAGATCTGAGATGCGGGATAGTCGGTGAGTTCAGTCATGGCTGAATCGTATCGGCCGATCCAGTCAACGGCGAGAGACGTCGGACTGGCGATGCAACGCTCAATCGGTCACCGGCAGCAGCGCGAGGTTGTTGCGATGCACCACCGAGGATCCGTAGTAGTAGCCCAACGCCTCGAGGATCTCGGACGACTTCTTGCCGCGGATCTTCGCCGCTTCGACGGCTGAGTAGTTGCTGATCCCGACTGCAATCGGACGGTCCTTCGGGTCATAGAGCTGGATCACGTCGCCGCGTTCGAAGTCGCCGCGCACGCCGACCACGCCCGCCGGCAGGAGACTGCGCCCCTGCTCGACCAACGCCCGCACGGCGCCGGAGTCGAGTTCGAGGCCCTCGCCGTTGTGCAGACCGGCCAACAGCCAACGCTCGCGGCTGTCGCGGACGGTCGTGTCGGCTGGAATCAGCGTGCCGAGCCGTTCGCCGCCGGCGACCCGCGTGATCACGTCCGGTTCGCGTCCCGACGCGATCACTACATCCGTCCCGCCGGCCGAGGCGCGCCGCGCCGCTTCGAGCTTCGCCCGCATCCCGCCCCGGCTGCGCTCGCCGACGTCACCTGCGGCGTCCATCATTGACATCGGGTCGTGGAGAATGGGAATCAGCCCGGCCTCGGGGCAGACGCGGGGATCCTGCTCGTAGACGCCGTCGACATCGCTGAGCAGGATCAGCAGGTCGGCGTCGATCAGGTTCGCGATCAGCGCGGAGAGCGCATCGTTCTCGCCGAACGCGCCGCCGCGCAGCTCCTCGTCGGCGACCACGTCGTTCTCGTTGACGATCGGCACGACCCCGTACTGCAGGAGCCTGAGCAGGGTGTTGCGCACGTTGAGATAGCCACGACGCTCGGTCACGTCGCCGCGGGTGATCAGCGCCTGCGCTGCGGTCAAGCCGTAGCGCTGGAGCAGCGAGTCGTAGCGCTGCACGAGTTGCGCCTGGCCGATTGCGGCCAGCGCCTGCCGTGCTCCGACCGACGTGCGTGTCCGGGTCGCGCCGACCCGCGCCTGTCCGGCAGTTACCGCGCCGGATGTCACTACCGTCACTTGCGCGCCGCCCAGCCTCAACTCCGCCACCTGGCGCACCACCGATTCCAACACGGCCGGATCGAGGCGATCCGTTCCCGAGGTAAGCAGGTTGGTGCCCAGCTTGCAGATGATTCGCCGTGCCTGCGCGTCGGTCATGGAGTCACCGCTGCCATCTCCCCGGCCGCCCCCCTCTGCCTTCGGCATCTCCCCCCGCAGATCGGGGGGAGAGGAAAAAAGGGCGGATAATGGGGTCATGCCAAGGTTGCGGAAGATTGATCTCACGCCACTGCGACAGCGCTGGACGCGCTGGCAGCGCTGGTGGGCGCTGCATCTCAGATGGTGGCGCGCTGATCTCATCCTGCTGGCCAGGCGGTCTGTCCAGGAGTTCATGGACGACCACGTACCGCAGCTCGCCGCCTCGATGTCCTACTACATCTTCTTCTCGCTGTTTCCGCTCGCCATCCTCGTCGTCTCGATCGCCGGCGTGCTGCTGACCGACGATCGCCTGCGCCAGGAGGTCGTGGACTCCCTCTTCGAGATGCTGCCCTTGCAGTCCGGGGCCGGTCGCGAGGACCTGGAATCGTTGATCGACCCGATCGCGAGCGGCCGTTCGGCGGTGGGCGTGATTTCCGTGGTCGGCCTGATCTGGGCCGCGACCGGGATGATGTCGGCCTTGCGATTCAGCCTCGATTCCGTGTGGGATCTCGAGTTTCGCCGGCCGTTCGTGCGCGGCAAGCTGGTCGACCTCGCGCTGGTGCTCGGCGTGGGCGCCCTGCTCACCGTCTCGATCAGCGCCACCGCCATCCTGCAGATTGGGCGCGAGGTGTCCGACTCGGTCTCGCAGAGCCTGGGTCCGTTCGGCGCGGATGCCGGCGGCCTGTTCAACGTCGTCGCCGTGCTGCTGCCCTTCCTGCTCACCTGGTTCACGTTCGGCGTCGTCTATGTCGTGGTGCCCAGCGTGAGCGTGCGCAAACGCGACGTGATCGGCGGCGCTTTGGTTGGCGCGCTGCTGTTCGAGTTGCTGAAGTTCGGTTTCTCCGTCTACCTGCGCAACTTCTCCAACTACGACGCCGTCTACGGATCGCTGGGCGCGGCGATTGCGCTGCTTTTCTTCGTCTACCTCGGTGCGTGCGTGCTGCTCTTCGGCGCGGAGATCGCGGCAGAGTGGCCGCGAGTCATGCATGGCCACTACGACGATGATGAGCCGCCTCCCGAAGAGACCCAATCCCCCACCCTCCGTGGGCGGCTGAGACAGGCTGCGGTGCGTCAGCTCCGACACGAACAAGAGATTCCAGCCAATCTTCCCGCCGTCGAGACGAGGGATGCGCGGCAGCAACGCCGGGCGTCGGAGCGCAGCGAGCGTCTCGGCGACCAATAGTCACACTCTGACACGTCGTACGCGGCTACAGCTAGGCGCGCTCCAGTGACAGGTCGACTCGTGCGCCGTCAATGTCCGCCTCCGCCCGGTTTGGAGATAACTGCGAGCGTTCGACGTCCATCGTGATAGACGTCGCCAGTGTTTCCGCTGCGATCAGCGACTCAAACGTCGTGAGCGCCGAACGCAGCTCGGCATCTTCCGACGCCATTCGGAGCAGGATGCGGTTGTCCGGATCCAGCCCCGAATCTCGACGCAGGCCCTGGATTCGGTTGATCACCTCGCGTGCCTTGCCCTCGGCGATCAACTCCGCAGTCATATCCGTGGCGAGCTGTACGCTGCAGCGCTCGTCCTCGGCCGATGCGGCGCTTGCAGCGGCCTCCGTGTCCACTTCGATCAGCAGATCGGCAGGCTCCAGCTCCACGCCTTCGACCTCGATCTTCTGCCCCGACTCGGCGGCCTGTGCGATGTGCGAGGCCAGTTCCGGCGGTAGATCGCTCAACGCTGCTCGCAGGGCCGGCAGCTTCGGACCGATCCGAGGCCCCAGCGTCCGCAGATTCGGCTTGATCGTGTATCGCCGGGAGTCGGACGCCGCGTCGGCAAGGGTCACCGACTTGACGTTCAGTTCCTCCGCGATCGTGTCGCGCAGCCGCTCCACGGCATCGGCGTCGCGAGCGCTGCGCACGGCGACCGAAACCGCCGCCAGGGGCTGGCGAACCCTGAGCCCGGCCGCACTGCGCGCCGAGCGTCCCAGGGACGCGACGCGCTGCACCAGCGCCATGTCCTGGTTGAGCGACTCGTCGATCAGCGACGCGTCGATCTCGGGCCAGCGAGCGAGGTGCACGGACTCCGGCGCGCTCACGTCCAACTCGGCGACGAGATTGCGCCAGATGTCCTCGGCCAGATACGGCGTCATCGGCGCGAGCAGCCGCGCCAGCGTGGTCAGCACTTCGTAGAGCGTCAGGTAGGCGCTCTGCTTGGCTCCGAGGTCGGCGGCCGCGCCGCCGCGCGCCGACGACCAGAAACGCCGCCGGCTGCGCCGCACGTACCAGTTGGAGAGCGAGTCGACAAACCCGTCGATCTCTCTTGCCGCCGTGGTCGGGTCGTAGTCATCCAACGCCTCGGTGACGCGGCCAATCAGGCTGTGCAGCTCGCTCAGGATCCAGCGATCAAGTTCGACCGTCGGCGCACCCGTCCGGGCGGTCGGTCGCCAGCCGTCAATGTTGGCGTAGGTGACGAAGAACGAGTAGGTGTTCCATAGTGTGTGCAGAAATCGGCGCTGGGCCTCGCCCACGAGGCGGGGCGAGAAGCGCCGCGGATTGCCTGCCGGCGAGGCGACGTAGCAGTACCAGCGCAGGGCGTCGGCGCCGCTCTGGTCGAGTACCTCCCACGGATCGACGACGTTGCCCTTCGACTTGGACATCTTCTCGCCCAACTCATCCAGGATGTGGCCAAGCGAAATCACGTGGCGGAACGAAATCGGCTCCGGCACCGCCTCTGCCCGATGCAGCATCGCCGCCTCGGCGTGTAGCGAGTAGAACCAGCCGCGGGTCTGATCGACTGCCTCGCAGATGAAGTCGGCGGGGAATCGCTCGTCGAAGCGGTCCTGGTTTTCGAATGGGTAGTGCCACTGCGCGTAGGGCATTGCGCCGGAATCGAACCAGGCGTCGGCGACTTCGGGACAACGCCGTGCGGCGCCTTCGCAGTGGTCGCAGCCGATCTCGATCTCATCGACGAACGGGCGGTGCGGATCGGACAGGTCCGGCTCGACACCGCTGAATGCCTTGGCCCGCTCCCGGAGTTCGTCAAAGGAACCGACGCAGCACACGTAGTTGCATTCGTCGCAGCGCCAGAAGGGCAGCGGCGTACCCCAATATCGCTCGCGGCTGACGGCCCAGTCGACGTTGTTGGCCAGCCAGTCACCGTAGCGTCCGCTGCCGGTGTGTTCAGGATGCCAGTGGATCAGCTCGTCGTTGGAACTGGTCAGCAGATCCTTGGCCTGTGATGTGGCGATGTACCAGCTCGGCTTCGCGTAGTAGAGCAGCGGCGTGTCGCAGCGCCAGCAGTAGGGATAGGTGTGCTCGTAGATGTCCTTGCGCAGCAGCAGGCCGCGGGTCTCGAGGTCGTCCATGATCATCGGGTCGGCGTCCTTGACCCACTGACCGACGAACGGCGGAGCGTCCGCTGCGTCGGAGTCTCCGACGATCCGGCCACCGAGATCGACCGGCTGGCGGAAGAGCAGTCCAACCTCGCGGCCGAGCTGATAGTCGTCCTCGCCGAACGCGGGCGCGATGTGGACGATGCCGGTGCCGCTCTCCATCTCGACGAAGTCTCCGGCGGCAACCTTGCGCAAGGGGAGCGGACCGTCTTCCTTGCGACACTCGACAAGTCGGGCGCCATCGAAGCGGAAGGTCGGCACGCCCCAGCGGTCGGGGTCGTAGAGACCCTCGTAGGTGACGCCGACCAACTCGGAGCCGTTCACTCCGGCGACAACAGTCCGGTCGTCCACGACGCCGTCGAGCGCAGCGCCGACGAGCTGTTCCGCCAGGATCAGTCGCGCATCAGACGCGATCTCGACGACCGCGTACGTCTCCTCGCCGTTGAGCGCCAGGCCCGAGTTTGCCGGTAGCGTCCAGGGCGTCGTCGTCCAGGCGAGGAAGTCGGTGGCGCCGTCCCAGCGCAGTTGCTCGGGCAGCGACTCATTGTGAGCACGGAAACGGACGGTCACCGCCTGGTCGCGGACGCCGTCCTGCATGCCCTGCGAGAGCTCGTGGCTGGAGAGGGAGGATTCACAACGGGGACAGTGCGGCGTGGTGCGCCGCGCCTCGTAGATCAAGCCGGCGTCCCACAATGTCTTGAGAATCCACCAGCAGGACTCAACGTATTCGGGCGTGTAGGTGCGGTAGGCGTCGGACATGTCGATCCAGAACGCCACCCGCTCGGTCATGTCTTCCCACTGCTGGACGTACTCCATGACCGACTCACGGCAGTGTCGGTTGAACTCGGCGATGCCGTACTCCTCGATCGCCGGTTTGCTGTCCAGGCCGAGCATCTTCTCGACCTCGATCTCGACCGGCAGACCGTGTGTATCCCAGCCGCCCTTACGCGGGACGCGTTTGCCGCGCATCGTCTGGTAGCGAGGGAAGAGGTCCTTGAACACGCGCGACAGCACGTGGTGCACGCCCGGCGTGCCGTTGGCGGTCGGCGGTCCTTCGTAGAACGAGTAGACGTTGTCCTCGGGTCGCTCTTCGACCGATCGGCGGAAGATGTCGCGCTCGCGCCAGAACCGGCGAATCTCGTCCTCGAGCTCGCGGTGAGGCATCATCGTCCCGACGGGACGGAAGGTCGGATCGCTTGCGGACGATGTAGAGGTGTCTGGGTCGGAACTTACGGCTTCGGTAGCGGTGTCAGCCATCGTTGGATGAATCCTCGGGGAATCGTTGCGCGATCTGCGCGTCGGCCAGTATGGCGATGCGGTCGCGGGTCGCTTGGTCGAGCAGTTCGGCAGCTTCATCGAGCTGCTTCGTAATCCAGCCCCGAGCCTGACGCGCCGAAGCGGCTTGGCCTTGCGCGCGCGATTGCTCGACCAGCGCCTGCGCCGCGCGCTCCGGATAGCGGGCCACGGTCTGGGCGATGTCGGCGTCGCTTGGCGGCCGGGCCGTCGGCCGGCCCTGTCCACCGATCAGGCGCATCCAGCGCTGCGCCGTCCGTTCAGCCATGTTGTCGCCGTGTCATCCTTCGCAGCGGAGTGCGCCGCCTACGAGCGGCTGCGTTCCAGGTCGGGGAGCTCCACGCCCGGCTTGGGCGGGATCAACCCGCGACGCAGGTCTTGGTTGATCCCCTCGACCTGGCACGGGTGTATCCCCCAGCGCTGCTGAATCTCGTCCATCTGGTAGCCCAGCGTCATAATCCGCTTCACCGTCGTGCAGAAGACCGGGCGGTCGCCGCGAGGCAGGAAGGGCACTTCGATCATGTCGCCGCACATCGCGCAGGCGGCAGGATGCATCTGACGCGGCGTGCGGCCGCCGAAGGATGCGGCGCCGCCGTAGCGCACGTAGCCGGCCTCGGCCTCGGGCGAGGTCCGGATCGACTTGCGCGCCGATCGGCACTCCGGGCAGCGCACCGGATCGTTCTGCAGCCCCTTGGACTGGTAGAACTCCTGCTCACCCGTCGTGAACGTGAAATCTCGTCCGCAATCGCGGCAGACGATCAGTCGATCCTGCAGTGCCATGTTTTCTCGCAATGGTCTTGCCGACCGCAGCAGGGCTGCTCGATCGGCCTGTCAACAAGACCAACTCTATCAGAGCCTCCCCCGTGTTCTCGAAGCGCCGCGCCCCAGTGCGCGGGAGATTACTGTCTGCAGGCGCAGAAACATCAGCTCCGCTTCCGCCTGCCGAACGATCAGGCTCAATGCGAGGTAGACCACCGCGCCACCGCTGACGCCGAGCGCCAGCGTGATCCAGGAATCGCGCGCGATCTCGACCTGCGCGAGGATCTCGACCAACAGCCAGACGAGCTGTCCCATGACCGCCGTCGCCAGCAGCGTCTTCAAGGTCGACATGCTCATCGCGCGGGAGAACAACCGACCGGCCAGCGAGCGATGCAGCAGCAGGAC
Organism: Chloroflexota bacterium; assembly: GCA_026705105.1. Taxonomy (GTDB): domain Bacteria; phylum Chloroflexota; class Dehalococcoidia; order Bin125; family Bin125; genus Bin125. The sequence goes on from JAPPBK010000350.1 coordinate 10,374, forward strand.
CAGGAGGACGAACTCGGCAATCGCTGACACCGACAGGGCCAACGCCAGACCCTTGAGCTCCAGTGGCCCGACGAGCAGCGCCGAGAGCAGGATATTGAGCAGCATTGACGCGATTGCCAGCGCCACCGGCGTGCGCGTGTCGCCGAGCACGTAGAAGCCGCGCGAGACGATCTCGATCGCCGCGTGCGCGAACAGCCCGATCGAGTAGAACAACAGCGCGTCGCTGACCAGGTTGCTCGCCGCTTCGTCGAACGCCCCGTGTTCGAGCAGCGTCGAGACGATCGACTCGCGCAACAGCAGCATCCCCACCGATGCGGGTACGGCCAGGAACAGCGTGAACCGCAGTGTCTGCGAGACCATCTCCCGCACGGCCGAAGGTCCGCCCGACGCGGCCCGCTCGGCCAGGCTGGGAAACAGCGCGGTGGCCAGCGACATCCCGAAGATGCCGACCGGGAACATCAGCAGCAGCCAGGCGAAGTTGAGCGCCGAGATCGACGTATCGCCGACCAGCGACCCGAAGAACGTGAGGACGATCAGGTTGATCTGCGCCGCCGCCAGCCCCAGCGTGCGCGGCCCCATCAGGCGCAGGACCTCGCGCACTTCTACGTCGCGCAGGCTGAAGTACGGACCCAGACCTCCCCCCGATCGCGACAGCGCCGACGAGAGCGCGGGCAACTGGATCATCAAGTGCAAGCCGGAACCGGCAATCACGCCGATCACCAGCGCCTCGACGCCCAGTTCCTCCGGCAACAGCAACGCGCCGAGGATGATCGCGAGGTTGTAGAGCATCGGCGAGATTGCCGGCAGCAGGAAGTGCCGTCGCGCGTGGAGCATGCCGGTCAGCATCCCGCTGACGGCGAACAGAATGGGAGAGAGCAACAACACGCGGGTGAGGAACACCGCGTCCGCAATCACCTGGTCCTGCGCGCCGGAGTCTTCGCCCAGCCCCGGAGCGAGGGCCGGCACGATCCACTCGGCGGCGAGGAACACCACCGCCGCCAGGACCACCGTGCCGATCAGCACCCAGTTGAGCACGATGCTGGCCAGCCGCCAGGCGGCTTGCTCGCCGCGGTCCTGCAGGAGCCGCGCGTAAACGGGAATGAACGCCGACGCGAGCGTCGCGCCGGCCAGCAACTGGAAGACCAGGTCGGGCAACCGCATCGCGACCCAGAAGGCGTCCAGCTCGACCGACGCGCCGTACTGGTCGGCGATCACCACGGCCCGTCCTGCGCCCAGCAGTCGCGAGCCCAGGAACGACAGTCCAATCAGGATCACCGCGCCGATCACGCTGCTGCGGCTGCTGAACATCCTCGCGCCCAGGGAGGTCGGTGCGTCAAGACTCATATGTGCACTCTGAAACAACGTAGTCAATGATGCACGCGGATCTGATCTCCCCCCGCCGTCAGGCGGGGGGAGATGTCCCGTAGGGACA
>JAPPBK010000209.1 GCA_026705105.1 Chloroflexota bacterium
AGATCACGTCGGGCGAACACATCTGGTGCCAGGGCTACTCCGAGCCCGGCTCCGGCTCCGACCTCGCCTCGCTGCAGACCCGCGCCGTCCGCGACGGCGACGACTACGTGATCAACGGGCAGAAGATCTGGACCTCGAATGCGCATCGCGCCAACTGGATGTTCGCCCTCGTCCGCACCGATCCCGACGCGCCCAAGCACCGCGGGATCACCTACCTGCTGGTCGACATGGACACGCCCGGGATCACCGTGCGTCCGCTGATCAACATGCTCGGCGGACACGGTTTCAACGAAGTTTTCTTCGAGGACGTCCGCGTGCCGGTCGAGAACCGCGTCGGCGAAGAGAATCGAGGCTGGTACGTGGGCATGGCGACGATGGACTTTGAGCGCAGCGCGCTCTCGGGCAGCGCCGTCCTTCGCCGCACGTTCGAGGACTTCATCGACTACCTGGGCGAGACTCCGGCGACCGGACGCGAGGCCAAGCTTGGCGTCGCGGACACGGCGATCAACATCGAGGTCTCGCGGATGCTCTCGCTGCGAGTGCTCTCGATGCAGCAGGGCGGCCTGGCGCCGAATCACGAGGCGTCGGTGGCGAAGATGTTCTCCTCCGAGCTCTCGCAGCGATTCGCCCGCTTCGGGATCAACACGATGGGCGCCTACGGACAGATTCGCCGCGGCGATCCCTACGCGCAGATGAAGGGCTGGTTCACCGAGCAATACATGTCCTCGGTCCCGGCGACGATCGCGGGCGGTTCCTCCGAGATTCAGCGCGGGATCATCGCCACGCGCGGTCTGGGTTTGCCGCGGGCCTAGCGCTCGCCAGCGCGGGAGCGGCCGCATGGCCACGCTGTACGACGACTTCACTGAGTACTTCGAGGCCGCCGCACAGTACTCGGAGTTGGATCCGCGCCTGCTCGAGCAGGTCAAGACCTGCAACAACGTCTACCAGATGTCCTTCCCGGTCGAAAACGACGACGGGGAGATTGAGGTCATCGAGGGCTATCGGGCACAGCACAGTCACCATCGCACGCCGACAAAGGGCGGCATCCGCTACTCGACCATGGTCGACGCCGACGAGGTCAAGGGTCTCGCGGCGTTGATGACATTCAAGTGCGCAATCGTTGATGTGCCCTTCGGCGGGGCCAAGGGCGGCGTCTGCATCGATCCCTACCGCAGTTCGCCCGAATTCGTCGAGCGCGTTACGCGCCGGCTCGTGGTCGAACTGAACTCCCACAACTTCATCGGACCGGCGGTCGATGTGCCCGCTCCCGACTACGGCACCGGCGCCCGGGAGATGGCCTGGATCGCCGACACGTACCGCACCCTCAATCCGCACGACATCAATCACTTCGCCTGCGTCACCGGCAAGCCGCTCTCGCTGCACGGCATTCCCGGCCGACAAGAAGCGACCGGCCTGGGCGTGTTTCACGGAATCATCAACTGCCTGGCCGATCCCGAGGCGGGGCACAGCCTCTCGCCCGGCCTCGACGGCAAGCGGGTGATCGTGCAGGGACTGGGCAACGTCGGCTATCACGCGGCGAGGGAGCTATCCGACCATGGAGCGCGAATCGTCGGGATCGCGGAGTACGACGCCGGCCTGTACGACCCCAATGGCCTGGACATGGAAGCGATCGCCCGGCATCGATGGGATCACGGCGGGATCGGCACCTTCCCCGCCGGTCAGGTCTTCGCCAACTCGATCGAGACGCTCGAACAACCCTGCGACATCCTCGTCCCGGCTGCGCTGGAGCATCAGCTCACGGTCGACAACGCCGACCGCATCCGGGCCGAGATCATCGCCGAGGCGGCTAACGCCCCAACTACGCCGGAAGCCGACCGCATCCTCCGCGATCGGGACATCACCCTGATTCCCGACCTCTATCTCAACGCCGGCGGCGTGACGGTCTCCTACTTCGAGTGGATCAAGAACCTCTCGCACGTCTCATTCGACCGAATGCTGACCGGCACGGCGGACATGCAGAACCGCCGCATCCTCGACACGATGCAGGCGATCACGGGCAGCGCCGTGCCGCTGCAG
>JAPPBK010000181.1 GCA_026705105.1 Chloroflexota bacterium
TCAATCCAGCGGCGAGACTGGCGGTAGGTGCAAAACCGGTTCTGGAAGGGCATATCCGTGCCCCACAGTAGCCGCTCGGCACCAATGCGCCCGACCATCTGCTCAAGCGTCGGCCACAACTCGCGGTACGGGTAGTCAAATAAGTCGCCGAGGCGCACCGGGAAGCAGACCTCTATGCTCAAATTCGGATTGTCAAAGGGATCCCATATCTCGTCGGGCAGATCGATCCGACTCGGAGAGCCGGAAGGATCGTCGTCGAGGAAGAGGCGCCACGGGAAGCCGTGCGTGAGGCTGCACAGCACGTCCGGGTAGCGCTCCATCCAGCGCACCAAGATGTCGAGCTCTGCTAGGTAGCCGCGTCGCTGACTCTCCACCGTCTGCAACACCGACACTTCGCCCGGCCCAGTGCCGAGCGTAAAAAATACGGGCACGCCGAGCGCGGCCACTGCCTCCCAAAACGGACGCAGATGCTCCCCATCCCACGGATCGGAGCGATAGTAATAGGCGTGGGGCGGATTGAACTTGATGGCGTGCAGGCCGTGCTGCTCAACGGCGGCAGCAGTCTCGGCGATGACGGCATCGAGTTCACCAGCCAAGCGCCACTCATCAACGGGGGCCATCGAATAAATGCGCTCTGGATCGACGGCGACCGACGCCGCCTGAAACGCGGGATCGCGGCCCAACATGGCATCGACGTGCAACAGGACCTTATCGACGCCAGCGTAGTCCATCTCGGCCAGCAAGTTGTGGGGCGTGTACTCCAAGTGAGGCAAATTGGGCGGATAGAACTGCTTGGTGAAATCCTCATCGTCAATCGTCCACACCACCCGTCCCTTGTCGTGATCAACGCGGAAGTTGACGTCGGGCAGGTTGTCGAAGTCCATGGCCCCACCGGGAGCTGCCAGCACATCGGAAGAGGCCGGTGCGCGGTCGCGGATACGCCAAGCGGGCTGGTGGTGGGAGGCCTGACCTCCCTGAACCCAGCCCAAGTGGTCGGCGACGGTGGGATGTCCGGCCGGAGAGTCGGCGGGGGGAAAACAGTAGGCATGAGAATCGATGATCATGGGCAGCACCTTAGTAGTCGCGATCGGAGGTCACGAAAGCTCCCGCGCGAATTCGTAGGTCCAGTCGACGACCCGGAAACCGTGGTTGGTATAGAATAGGAAGGCGCGATCGTTGTCAAAAGCGGTGCTGATGGCACCGTGGCGATAGCCGCGCGCTCGCGCCAAGTACATGGCGTGGGCCAGCAGGAAGCGTCCGAGGCCGCGACCTTGGTGCTCCTCTTCCACGCCGAGCCACTCGCAGAACGCGAAGTCGTGGGCCTCGTCGGCAGAAGAGGATTCAGCACCGCTGACCAGCTCGCACTCGCCGATACCGTCGCCGTCCTGAACGGCTCGGAGCCGCAATCCCGGTCGGGAACCGGCCCCCAGGCGATCCTCGACGCAAAGCTCGTAGTCGAGACCGCTAGCATCGCTAGTCGGCTTTGGCTGCATGTCCAGCCAGTCGAGAAACACCTCGCCGCCAGTCTTGGCATAGCCGCGAAAGCGCACTAGGGCCTGCACGTGATCGAGGTGATCGGACAGGTAGGCGTGGGGAAAGGCGTAAAATGGATAACGCCAAGGTTGCGGCATGACGACGCTACGCCGCAGATCCCGTTCGCGCATCCAACATTCGGCCGCGGCCAGCAACGCATCGCCCACGGTGCGCTCGCCGCGTCGGTAGGCTAAGAAGCGGATCACGCCGATCTCGTCCTTCTGCCACTTGTTCGTCGCTTGGCGGCCGACGTGGACGAATCCGTCGCCACCTGAGCCTGCCACGAGGACAGCCTGCTCGAGCAGCCGCGTTTCCTCGCGCTCGATTTCACCTGCCTGCAGCGTTTTATCCAGAGAGGACGGTGCCACCGGCCAGCAGTGAGGAACGCGACCAACGAGCAGTGCATTGTAAATGTCGCAGATGGCGGACAGATCGTCCGGCAGGTAGGGTCGGACCGCAATTGTCATGGAAGGAAGAGTATGTTTCTCAGAGAATGATGT
>JAPPBK010000294.1 GCA_026705105.1 Chloroflexota bacterium
TGATCAGACCGGTCACGACGTCGACGGAGGGTCGTTGCGTCGCCACGACGAGGTGAATGCCGACCGCTCGGGCAAGCTGCGCCAGGCGAACCAACTGACCTTCGACATCCGCTGCCGCCGCCATCATCATGTCGGCAAGTTCGTCCAACACCACAACCCAGTACGGCATTCGCCGCGAGATGTGCTCCAACTGGTTAAAGGCGATGATGTTTCGCGCGTGGTGCTCTTCAAGCTGCCGATATCGCCTCTCCATCTCCGCAACCACGACCCCCAGCACAGATACCACCTCATCCGGCTCGGTCACGACGTGCGAAAAGGCGAGGTGCGGCGCGCGACCGTAGTTGGTCAGTTCCACTCGCTTCGGGTCCACGAGAATCAGTCGAACCTCCTCCGGAGACATCTGCATCAACAGCGACGAGATGATCGTGTTGATGCAGACCGACTTGCCCGAACCGGTCGCGCCGGCGATCAGCACATGCGGCATCCGGGTCAGGTCGGCAATCACCGGATTGCCGCGAACGTCGCGTCCCAGGGCAATCGGCAAACCATCCTTGGACGCCATGGCGGCGAACTCATCCGACTCGATCAGCCCGCGCAGCGCGACGATTCGCCGATCCGGGTTCGGCACCTCGACGCCCACAATCGGCTGACCGGGCACCGGCGCTTCGATCCGGATCGAGGGCGCGGCCAGCGCCAGGGCGAGGTCGTCGGCCAGCCGCGTGATCCGGTTGACCCGTACCCGCGTCCGCGAGACCTCCTCGGTCTGCGTCACCGGCTGCCCGTGTTCGTCGACGGTCGCAGCGCCCGAAGCGTCTCTGACCGCCACCTGCCGCGTCTTCACCTCCCAGCCGGGCTCAACCCCGAACTGCGTGATCGCCGGTCCCTCGTTGATCTGGGTCACCTTCGCGTCCACGCCGAACGAAGCCAGCGTCCGGATGATGATCGCCGCCTGCTGCTCGGCGCCCGAACGCAGAGTCAGAGCCGGATCCTCGTCCAGCAGATTGATCGGCGGCAGCCGCCAGCCGTCGGCGGCGGTCCGATCGAGCGTGCGCAGCAACGACGGCGGCTCGGAAGCCGCAGTCGGCAGCTGCGGTTGTTCGGTCTGCGCCGCCTCGGTCGGCTCCTCCGACAGCGGCGGCCAGGCCTCCTTCGACTGAGCGGGCAGATGTTCAGACGCCGGCGACTGGTCTCCGGCTGGCTGTAGCGATGTCGGGTTCTGCGCAAGAGAGCGCGGCGAGGACGCGTCGTCCCGGTCGCCCTGGTCGCTACTGCGAATCGTGCGGATTGCCTCCCAGACCTCACGGCCGATCCAGAACAGCATCAGCCGGAGCCGATCCAGGAACCACACAAAACCGAGCCACAGGCCGCGCGCCAACGACGCTAGGGCGAGCGGACCCTTCTCGCGGACTTCGCGCCCCAATCGCTTGAATCCGTCTTCAATCGCCTGGCGCGCCTTGCGCGCCAGGCGTCTGGTCGTTCCCGGCGCGATCAACACGAACGCAACGCCCAACGCGACCACGATTACGAGCCAGCCGATCGGTGAATCCAACCAACCGCCGACGCGTCCGCCTGCTCCATAGGGGGAGAGCGACACGCCGCCCAACGATTGCTCCAGGGAGATCGCCCCGGCAACGCCCCACAGCGCGAGCAGCGCCAGCGCGCCGCCTGCGCAGCGCAGCAACAGCCGTCTATCGCTGCGCACCCGCTTGCGCGCCCGATCCACACCCAGCAACGCTCCGGCCAGCGCCACGGCAACGGCGACGAGATACACCCCGCCGCCCAATGACTCAATCACACTCCGGCGCAGATCGGACAGCGGCAGCGAACCGAGCGTCGCCCAGGCGGCAAACACAGCCGCCAGACCTATCAGCAGCGCTCCGCCGACGTTTCGCAAGTGCGTCGCCAACCAGAGCGACACACGGTCAGGCAGCGCCCGACGGGAAGCCGATCGTTTCGCCATACACCCGTTGTATCGCCCCGCATGCAGGATCGCCAACAGCAACGTCGGTCAGACCTGCACGGCCACCACTACCACCATAGGACGTTGCCGCGTCTCGCGCCGAACGTAGGTCGAGACTTCCTGTTGCACCTGGCGTTTGCGCTTCTCCCAGGTCGTCAACTTGGTCGCGTTCGGCTTTGAACGCAGCACGTCGCGCGCCACCTGCGCCGCTCCGACTCGCAAGTGCTCCGCGGCGTGCATCTCGGCAAAGCCCCGCGATGTGACTTCGACATCGCCGGTCATCGCGCCCGACTCGCCGTTCACAGCCACCGCGATCAGGATGAAGCCGTCGTCCGCCAGTTTCTGACGGTCGCGGATGATCGCGCGGTCCACACCGCCCACGTTTTCGCCGTCCACGTACACATACTCGGCCGGAATCTGGTCGACCACCTCCGAGTCATTTGCCGTGAGTTCGAGCACGTCGCCGTCGAGCAGGATGTGCAGGCCTTCGTCCGGCACGCCCATCGACTGGGCCAGCCGCCCGTGCAGCACCAGGTGGCGAAACTCGCCGTGAATCGGCACGAACGCGCTCGGATTGGTCAACGAAATGACCGTCTTCAGCTCCTCCTGCGCCGCATGACCGCGCACGTGCACATGTTCGTGTCCCGACGCCACTGACACGACTTCGACGCCGCGCCGGTAGAGGTTGTTCATCGTGTTGTTGACCGCCGCCTCATTTCCCGGAATCGGCGATGACGACAAGACCACGGTGTCCCCCGATTTCAGCGTCACCTCGCGATGCGAACCGGTCGCCATGCGCGAGAGCGCCGACATCGGCTCGCCCTGCGCGCCGGTGCAGATAATCACCGTGTTCTCATCGTGCGCCGAGCCCAGGTCCGTGATCGGTCGCAGACGCCGCTCGTCGGCAGCCACGTAGCCAAGCTCGAGCGACATCTCGATGTTCTTCTCCATCGAGCGTCCGGTTGCATACACGACGCGGCCCGACTCCTCGGCCGCATCCACGATCTGTTGGATGCGCGCGATCTGCGAGGCGAAGGTCGCGATGATCACGCGGCCGGGCGCGGTCAACAACAGCTGTGCCAGCGCCTCGCCGACCACCGCTTCGGACGGCGTAACGCCCGGCTGGTCGGCGTATGTCGAATCGGAGCAGAGCAAGCGCACGCCTTCCCGCCCATACGCCGCGAGTTGTTGCAGGTCGGTCTGTTCCGACATCACCGGTGTGTGGTCGATCTTGAAGTCGCCGGTATGCACTACCAGCCCCGCCGGGGTGCGCAGCGCGATGCCGAAGGCGTCCGGAATCGAGTGGGCGACCGGATAGAACTCCGCCGTGATGGTGCCAAAGTCAAAGCTCGACCCTGTACCCGCCTCGATCATGTGGGCGTCAAGAATCCCCGACTCTTCCAGCCGCCAGCCGATCAAACCGAGGGCCAGCGGCGAGCCGTAGATCGGCGCCTGCAGCTGCGGCAGCAGAAACCGCAACGCGCCAATGTGATCCTCATGTCCGTGGGTGATCAGGTAGCCGCGCAACTTGTCGCGCCGCTCCAGCACGTAGGAGGCGTCGGGAATGATGTAATCAACCCCGTGCATGTCGTCGGAGGGAAACAGCAACCCGGCATCGACGACGACCATGTCCTCGGCCGTCTCGTAGACCATCATGTTTCGCCCGATCTCGCCCAGCCCACCCAGCGGCACCACGCGAAGCGCGCCCTCGGCTACGTCCGACAGGCCAGCCACGTTCACCTCAATCCATGCAGTTGTCGTCAGAGCAGCGAACGCTGCGAATCGTCATCCTCGGTCGTCCCGTGCGAGTGTCCGACCTGGACCGGCGCGATCTCCGGGCGATCCGCTTGAGCCAGGAGCGGGGGGATCAATGCGAAATCCTGGCGCAGCGTCTCCATCAGGTTGGAGTTCCGCAGCGCCGCCGCCGGGTGATAGACAGGCAGGATTAGCCACGGCCCGGCCTGGAACGGCTGGCCTCGTGTCTCGCCCATCCTCGCCTCGGGCAGGAAGTACTGCGTCGCGAACCGCCCCAGCAGCACGATCAGCTTCGGTCGGATGCCCTCGATCTGTTCGCGCAGGTAGACCTCGCAGCAGCCGATCTCGTCCGGCATCGGGTCGCGATTGTTGGGCGGCCGGCATTTGACCACGTTGGCGACGAATACCTGCGGTCGGCTGAGTCCGATCCCCGCCAGCAGGTCGTCCAGCAACTGTCCCGCGCGGCCGACGAAGGGCCGCCCCTGCTGGTCCTCGTTTGCGCCCGGCGCTTCGCCGATGAACATCAACTCGGCATCGGGATCGCCGTCGCCCGGCACCGTCAGCGTTCGACCCTCATGCAGCCGGCATGCAGTGCATCCGGCAATCTTGGCATTCAACAGTTCCAACAGTTGAGCATCCACGCCGCCAGTCTACGCCCACATCTCGATCCCCTCTCCCCGCGCGGAGCGGGAGGAGATGTCCCGTAGGGGCAGAGGGGGGCACCGGCCGCGAACCCTACGCAAGCGCGCTCTTCACCTACTACGCCGGCTGGCCGTCGGGCTCGTCGTCATCCAGGTCCGACTCGATCACCGGGATCACCGTCCGGTGTTCCACCAACCGCACCAGCAGCACGCCAAGGATGAACAGACCCAGCGTCGGCACCGCGACGAAGGTCTGGGTGACCGGATCGATCGAGGGCGTGATCAGCGCCGCCAGGAGGAACGAGCCGATGATCGCCCAGCGCCACATGCCCAGCAAACGCTTCGATGTGACCAGCCCGATCGCCCCCAACCCCATCAGGAAGAGCGGCAGCTCGAACACGATCCCGGTCCAGACCACGAAGCGAGTCAGCATGTCGATGTAGTTGTTGATCCGCACCTGCGGATCGGCGATTTCCTGGCCGAAGTTGAGCAAGAAGTTCAGCGCCGGAGGCCAGCCGATGAAAAACGCGAATGCGCCGCCGCAGGCGAACGCGATCGTGGCCAGACCGACGATCGGCATGATCCACTTTTGCTCGTTGCGCGTCAGTCCCGGGTGGATGAAGGCGTAGATCTGGTAGACGATCACGGGCATCGCGCCGGCCAGGCCGAGCATCAGTGAGATCTTGATGTAGGCGCCGATGAAGCCCAGCAACTCCGTGTAGATCGGGCGAAACTCCGGCAACGCCTCGCGTCCCGGTCCCAGCAGGTAGTCGAGAATCGTCGATGCGAACACCAGCGTGATCACGGTCGTCAGCACGAGCGTCAGCACCGTAACCGTGAGGCGCTGGCGGATCTCATTGAGATGCTCGCCCAGCGTTAACTCGCGGCCTTCGGGATCATCCGGGGGCTGGTCGCCAAACTCGTCCGCAACCACGTCGAACTCCGCCATATCGGGCGGTTCCGGAACCTCGCTCGCGGGGACAGGTTGCGTAGCCATCAGCAGTCAACCACCAGAGTCGTCGTCGGCACGGGGCTAGCGGGCGTCGCGCTCGGCGCGGTCTTCGTGGTCGGTGAGCCGCCGCCGACGATTGAGTGAGATCACGTTCGACGGTCGCGCCGGTTCCGCCGACTCCGCGCCCGCCCTCGAACCGTCCGATCCGTCATCGGCGGCCGCGACCGCCGTCGCGCGCCGCGGTCGCACGACCGGCCGCCGACGCACGCGCCGGGTGCGGCGCATCTCCGACTCGGTCACGCCGCCGTCGGCGCGGGTAGACGGCGCTGCGTCCGACTCTTGCTCGCCTCCTCCGTCGCGAGCGGCTTCAATCGCCTCTTCGGTCATCGTCTCCGCGTCCTGCACCGCGCCGCGCACGTCTTCTCCCGCCTGCTGTATGTCCGCGCGGATGTCGGCGTCAATCTGCTGCAACTCGAAGCGCTGCTCGATGAACTCCTCGCGAACTTCCTCAAAGTCGGTCAGATACTCGTCGCGAAAGTCGCGCGCGTGCTCGCGCAGCTCGCGGATCGCGCGGCCGAACTGCCCGGCGATCTCGGGAAGCTTGCCCGGACCGAAGATTAATGCCGCGAGCAGCAGCACGACCAGAATCTCAGGGATGCCGACGCCAAAGATGTTCATCGGCAGTCAGCGTACCCGATTGCGCCGAGCCGGCCGCTCACGTAGGCCGCGCGCGCAGCGCTGCATAACGCAGGTTCGAGCGTTACTCCTTGGGCACACCTTTGCCAACGAGGAAGTCGATCGCGTCCTGCACGGTGCCGATCCCCTCGGCATCTTCGTCCGAGATCTCCAGGTTCGGTACTTCGTCGCGGAACTCGTCCTCGAACGACATGATCAACTCGACCAGGTCGAGCGAATCCGCGCCCAGGTCATCGACAAAGGACGCTTCCGGCGTCACGTCGTCCGGGTCAGCCGAAAGCTGATCGACGATGATGTCCTTGATTCGATCAAACAGTGCCATACCGCCGTCTTTCGTCTACTCCGCAGTCCCAGCCTGCAGACGGTTGCGAGTGATCGCGCCCAACACCCCGCTGACAAATCTGCGGCTGCCGTCGTCGCCGAAGCGTTTGGCCAGCGACACGGCCTGTCGGACCGCCGTGTTCGGGCGTACCGCGCCATTATCGAAGAGCATTTCATACAGCGCAATGCGCAGCACGGTCAGATCAACCAACGCCATCTCGTCCAGTGGCAGCCGATCGGCCGTCTCCTCGATCAACTGGTCCAGCTCCTCGCGCCGCTCGATGACGCCCGCGACCAGCCGCGCCGCCCGCTCCGCCCGGTCCACCGACATCGGCGCAACTTCGTGGGCGCGGCGCAGCGCCGTAGTCGCGCGGATGACGCCGAACTCCGCCTCGAACAGCGCGCAGAAGGCGCGAACCCTCGCATTGTCCTCTGCGTCGGGCCGGATCGGCGCTCGTCTTCCGCTAGCCGCCAACGCTCTCCCGATCGCTGATGTTCACCAATTCCGGCATCGCGGGCAGCTTGAGCGGTCGCAGGGTTGTGCGAACCAGCCCGGTTAACACCTTGCCCGGACCCATCTCGACGTAGCGCTCGACACCCATCTCCTGCATCTTCAGGACGGTGTCGCGCCAGCGCACCGGACGCCGAATCTGCGCCGCCAGGTCGGACCTCACATCGCCCGCCGTGGTCAGGAGTTCAGCCGACACGTTGCCGACGACCGGCGTCGCCGGGTCGGACACGTCGGCCTGCGCGATGATCGGCCCCATCGCATCGGCCGCAGGCGCCATCAGCGACGAATGAAACGCGCCGCCGACATTGAGCATCACCACACGTCGCGCGCCGCGTTCCTCCGCCAGCTTGGCCGCCTGCTCGACCGCCGGTACGGTCCCGCCGACTACGATTTGACCGGTCGCGTTCAGATTGCAGACTTCCGCCCCCGTCTCTGCGCAGACCGCTTCGACATCCGCCTCGTCCATGCCCAGCACCGCCGCCAGCGTGCCCGGGTTCTCTTCGCCAGCGGCCTGCATCAGCTCGCCGCGTCTTGCGACCAGTCGCACCGCTTCGGACACCGTCAGCGAACCTGCCGCCACCAGGGCCGAGTACTCGCCCATGCTGTGCCCGGCTGCGCAGACCGGCTCAGCAGTCAACGCCTCGTGGCCCGCGACCGTCGCCGCGCGCCAGGCCGCCAGTGAGGTGACGAGAATCGCCGGTTGCGTATTGACGGTCTCGCGCAGGACTTCGTCGGGTCCCTCGAAAATCACGCTCGATAACGAACGACCCAGCGCGTCGTCCGCCTCCTCGAAGATCTCGCGCGCTTCCGGGTACAAGTCGTGGAGGTCGCGGCCCATGCCCACCTCTTGCGCGCCCTGGCCGGGAAACAGCCAGGCGGTCGCAGAACCGCCCTCGGACACGCTAGACCTCCAGCTCGATTACGTTGCGTCCCCGATACGAACCGCAGGCCCAGCAGATGTGGTGCGCCTGGTGCGTCTCGTTGCAATCGGGACAGATGACCAGCTTCGGCCGTTGCACGCGGTGATGCTGTCGGCGCAGCCGCTGACGAGTCTTCGCGTACTTGCGCTTTGGTAGCGGTGGCATCGTGTTCGTCTCCTTCAGCCGTCGGACACTCCGACGCAGCTCAGTCCGGTTCCAAATCGAGCTTCAGGGCTGCCAGCGCCGACCAACGGTCGTCCACCGGCGACTCCTCCTGCTCGTGCTCGGTCAATCCGGGGCAATCCTCTTCGCAGCGCGGACTCATCGGACGGCCCATCTCCAGGTATTGTCGCACGGCCTCCGACAGATCAATCTGTCCGTCGACCACATCGAAGCCCGCTCGCTCAGGCGGCGGCTCAATCGCGAAGCCCAGTGCCGCATCCGACGCCGGCCAGAACTCTTCGTCGAACGCCAACTCGATCGGCAACTCCAACTCTTGCAGACATCCGCCGCAGAGATCACGCGTCGTGGTTGACAGCGACGCGGTCGCGAGCACCGACTGATCCGTGCGCAACAGACGCAGCGAACCCGAGACAACCGACTTCAGACCTGCGCCCTGCGCGTCGACTACCTCATAGCGCCGCAGCGAGCCGATCGGCTCCTGCAGCAGCGTCGACACGTTGATCAACAGCGAGGTCGTGCGTCGAACCGCGTGGCCCGCGATCTCGCTCTCGGCAGTCATAGTCGTCCAAGCCTATCAGCGCGCCGCCCGCCGACAATCATGCTCGCGATCGCGTGTTGGCTATCGCAGTGGTCAGGCATACACTCAACGAAGCGGCCGCCCACGGTCCGCGCCCAACTCACGTCTTGCCAAACGAAACTGAGCCGCCGTCATGGACCTTGAGGGGATGCAGCAGCTCCAGGAAGTCGATATCCAACGCGATCAGGCCAAGCGCGAACTCCAACACATCCTCGATCAGATCTCCGACCCACCGTTCGTTGGCGCACTCGACGATGAGATTGCCCTGCAGGAAAACGAAGCCCGCAGCGCCGACCAGGCCGTGCGTGAAGCGAATGCGGTCGTACAGACCGCGCAGCGGCGGATCGAAGTCACCGACCGGCGCCTCTATTCCGGTTCGATCACCGACCACCGAACGCTCGAAGAGTTGCAGCGCGACCTCTACAGCCAGCGCCAACAACTACCGCCACTGAACGAAGCGGAGCAGCGCGCCCAACAGGACGCGGAACAGGCGCACAATGCCGGCAACTGGCTGCATGCCTTGCGTGCCGCCGCCGTCGAGATCTGGAACGAGCGACAGTCCCAACTTCAGCGAGAACGAACAGCGGTACAGGAGCAGGTCGACGAACTCTCCCGACAGGTCGAGATCCTGCGCGACCAGATGGTCGGCGATGACCTCGATGTCTACGACCAGTACCGCCGACGCCGTCCCCGTGTCGTCGCCACGGTTGCCGGAGGCGTCTGCGCCGAGTGCCGCATCGCCTTGCCCACCATCGTCGTCAGCCGCGCCCGACGCGGTGTCCGCTCAGTCGATTGTCCATCATGTGGATGCTTACTGCGGGTTGGCTAGTCCACCCTCGCGCAACGACATAACATCCAGTTGTGCGAGCAATCGGGTATCTCAGCCAGGCAGCCGACCACCTGCACCATCGCGAACGCGATGGCGCCGCCGGACACGTCAGCGACGAACCGCGGCCCGGCCTGGTCGAGCAGAACGCCCGCTTCCTCGCCTACTGCCAGGAGCACGGCTTCGAACCGACCGCGACATTCCTCGACTCCGATCTCTCTCCCCAGCGCGAGCGAACCGGCCTGCGGCAACTGCTCAGGCACCTGAACGAGGAAGCTCGCGGGTTCACGTTCGTCATCGTCCAGGGCTTTGACCACCTCGGCGGCGACGCCACCCAGGCCGTACGCACGGTGCTGCAACTCCGCGCGCGCGGCGTCCAATTGATCTCGCTCGAAGAGGGTCCGATCGACGACTCAACCCTCGTCGATCTCTGGCGGTTGCACAACGATCCCGACCCCGACGCCGAGCGCCGACGCCGACGGCTGCAGGAGAAGGCCCGCCTCGGCCAGGCGATCGGCCGTCCGCCGTATGGCTACCGGATCGGCGACGACGGCCGCTACGAGATCGATGGGGAAGAAGCGACGGTCGTACGGCGCATCTTCGATCTCTATCTGCACGATGGTCTCGGCATCCGCCGCGTCGCCCAACGGCTCAACGCGGATGGCTATCAAACCCGGCGTGGACGCAACTGGAGCATGGTCACGATCCGCGACCTGCTCCGCAACCCCGTCTACATCGGTCGCTACGACAAGCTCGGCGTCAGCGTGCCCGCCAATCACGAGGCAATCGTCTCCGAACCCGACTTTCAGTCCGTCGCGCAACAGATGATGCAGCGGCGCACCGCACCGGGCGTCAGCCATCCGTCCGACTTCCTGCTCTCCGGACTGATCTGGTGCGGCGAAGACCAGTCGCGGATGATCGGCGTCACCCGGCGTCGCCAGTGGCGCAACCCCGACGGCGAACGCGGCGAGACCGTTTACCGCTACTACCAGTCCGAGGCGCGCACCAATCAGTCGGTCGGCAGCTATCACACACGCCAGGCCGACGAACTCGAGGCCGAGGTGCTGGCCCACATCAGGGGCGAGCGAGAGGGCGGCGAACCCTCGGTGCTCAACATCGGCCGCAACGACGGCGCGTTGGCCGCCGAGACGGTGGTCGCCGTCGCCAACGCCGAGGCCCGGCTGAGGGCCATCGACCGCCGGCTTGGTCAGTTGCTCGAGGATGTCGCCAGCGGCGACCCTCCGCCGGCCGGATTGCAAGATGCCGGGTCGGACCTGATTGCGGAATGGGAGACCGCCAGCGCAGACCTCGCCCAGATTCGCTTTCGCGCCGCCGCGCAGGACCGCGAGGCAGAGCGCCGCCGCCGCCGAGACCAGCGCATCCACCGAGTCCGGGAACAGTGGGATCAGCTCGCGTTCCCTCAGCGCCGCGATCTGATCGAGCACCTGGTCGAGCGAGTCGTCGTCTTCGACCACTCCGTCACCACCCAGCTCAAGGCCTAGCCTCCTTTCCCCTCTCCCCCCGCGCAGCGGGATGACGCACCCTACACCTCTCCTCCCGCACAGCGGAGACCGCGCCGCACCTCCCCTCTCCCCCCGCGCAGCGGGGGGAGATGCCGCAGGCAGAGGGGGGCTCCCCGCTAGGCTCACCGACATGCACCTGATCGCCTACGCCGACGGCGCGTCTCGCGGCAATCCCGGCCCTGCCGCCTACGGTGCGGTTCTCTGCGACGCCGACGGCGTTGAGCTTGACGCCTGGGGCAATCCGATCGGGCGAGCCACCAACAACGTGGCGGAGTATCACGGCGCCATCGCCGCCGTCGAGGCCGCGCTCGAACGCGGCGCGACCGAGCTCGAGCTGCGCCTCGACTCCGATCTGATCGTGCAACAGGTCCGAGGGACGTATCGTGTGCGGAAGCAGCAGCTCAAACCCCTCTTCGACCGGTTGGTGAGCCTGCTCGGCGAGTTGGACCACTTCGAGATCAACCACGTCTACCGGGAACGCAACACCCGCGCCGACGCCATGGCCAACGAAGCCCTCGACCGCCTGTAGCCCCTCGCTTCCCTCTTCCTCTCCCCCGCGAGATAGCGCGTTCGACACCTCCCATCTCCCCCCGCGCAGCGGGGGGAGATGCCGCAGGCAGAGGGGGGCTCCCACGCACCTGCACGCGATACCATTGACCACGCCAGGCCGCCGGGCGGTCGCGGTCCCCAAACCGGCTCAACCTGTTCGGGGATCGAGGAAAGTCCGGGCTCCTCGGGACAGGGCGCTGGGTAACTCCCAGGCAGCGCGAGCTGACGGAAAGCGCACAG
>JAPPBK010000220.1 GCA_026705105.1 Chloroflexota bacterium
CGCCGGCGACGCTGGCGCTGCGCGCCGCGTCGCCTCGGGTGCGATCGACGTATCTGATTCCCCTGCTCAACTCGCGGCTGGTCAGGGCCCTCACCTGGCCGCCGGCGGCGCTGGGAATCTACGTCGCCAGCGTCTGGAGCTGGCACTGGCCCGACGCCTACGACGCCGCGATCGCCTCGGAGGGTCTGCACTTCGTCGAGCACGGCGTGTTTCTGTTCGGGGCGGTGCTGCTCTGGTGGCTGGTGATCGGCGTCGACGCGACTCGGCTGCGTCCGCACCATGTCTGGCGTTGTGTGTTGCTGGTCTTCGCAATCCTGCAGAACATCGGACTGGGACTGATCCTGATCAACGTCGGCGACCCGATCTACGACACCTACGCGGCCGCAGCGGCGGTTCGAGAGTGGGGACCGACGGCTCTGATTGACCAGCGGATCGGGGCGGGAATCATGTGGGTGCCGGGATCGATGATGTTCGCCTTGGCGATCATCATCACCGTCTACTACTGGGCCGAGCGTGAGGGATTCAAGGACCGCCGCAACGATGTCGTGCGGGACATGCAGATTCGAGTGCATGGCGAGATCCCGACGTTGGGACCGCGACCGGGTGAGCAATAGCCAATCAGTTAGCAGGCGTACAGCCGACCGTGAGGGTGAGTATCGCGAGGACGCATAGAAGTGCGACACTTAGGGGGCGGCGCCAGGTTTGGCGGCTCGGCGACCAGAGCGGGTGCACATGGCAACGATGACCAGATATCAGCGTGTCGGACTCGGACTGGTGATCGGTCTGTTGGCGCTCACCGCGCTGGGCGGAATCGTGCGCGTCACCGGGTCCGGGCTGGCCTGTCCCGATTGGCCCGCTTGCTACGGCAGCCTGATCCCTTCCGGCGACTTCGGCGAGTTCGCCGCGTACCAGGTCTGGCTGGAGTGGACGCACCGGCTGGTCGCGGCGATCATGGGATTGATCATCCTGGGCTATGCGATCGCGGTGTGGCGGAAGCTGCGCAGCCGGACTCGCGTCTGGCTCCCGGCGCTGGCGTCGATTCCCCTGTTGGCGCTCCAGGTCGTGCTGGGTGGGTTGACGGTGACGGAGCAACTCGAAGCGCTGATCGTCACGCTGCACCTGGCGACGGCGATGCTGATCCTGGTCGCCGTGGCCGTCTCGTGGCTGGGGACGTTTGACTGGCGCGTCGTCACGACCGAGGACGAAGCGCCGCTGGGAACCGACGCGCCATCGCAGGCGCGCACCTTCGCCCGCTTTGTGCTGCTCACGGCGATCCTTGTCTATGCCGTGGTCGTGGTCGGCTCCTACGTCACCCACGTGGGCGCGGGGCCCGACTCCGGCGCGCACGTGGGTCCGGGCGGAGCGGCGTGCGGCAACCAGTGGCCGCTGTGCTACGGCGGTCTCTGGCCCGACGGGGAGTACGCTCAGTGGAACATGGGTCACCGGTTCCTGGTGCTGGGCGGCGGCCTGGCAATCTTCGGGGCCGCCATGGGCGTCGTGATGCTTCGCCCTCGCTCGCGGCCACTGACGCTGCTGTTACACGGGGCGGCGACGCTGTATGTCGCGCAGATCTTCATCGGAGCGGCGATGATCTGGATCAACTTCGACAACTGGGCGAGAGCGCTGCACCTGTCGATGGGTTCAATCGTCTGGCTGTTGGCGGCCGCAGCCGCGCTGGTGGCCGCGTATCGCGCCGGTTGGCTGGGGGTCGAACGCGGAGCATCGGCGGCCATGCAGCCGATGTCGGCCGCGGCGTCCGGGACTGCAGCCGAGAGCGAGGGCGGGGAATGACCGAACGCCCGCTCACGCTTGATCGTCCGGCATCGCTGCCCAACTCACGCCGCGCCGTCGAGCTGGCTCGCGGCTACTGGGAGTTGACCAAGCCGGGGATCATCGGTCTGCTCCTGGTGACCACGGTGCCGACCATGATCGTCGCCGCCGGCGGCTGGCCGGAGGGCAACTTCGTCGACGGGCTCGTGCTGATCGTGCTGACATTGCTCGGTGGGATCCTGACCGCCGGCGGGGCGAACACGTTCAACCAGTGGTTCGACCGCGACATCGACGCGATCATGGAGCGCACGGCGGACCGTCCGCTGCCCTCGGGACTGATTCAGCCCGGTCACGCGCTCGCCTGGGGCGTACTGCTGGCCGCGCTCGGCGGGGTGCAGCTTGCGCTGACCGTCAACTTGCTCGCGGCGCTGCTGGCCGAGGCGGCGGTGCTGTTCTACGTGTTCGTCTACACGGTCTGGCTCAAGCGCTCAACGACGCAGAACATCGTGATCGGCGGGGCGGCCGGCGCGATTCCTCCGTTGGTCGGCTGGGCCGCGGTCACCGGTGAAGTGACCTGGACGCCGTTCATCCTGTTCCTGGTGATCTTCATGTGGACGCCGCCGCACTTCTGGGCGTTGTCGCTCAAGTACCGCGATGACTACGCCAAGGCCAACGTGCCGATGCTGCCGGTCGTCTCGGGCGAGCGAGAGACGCGCAAGCAGCTCTTGATCTACTCGATCGGGCTGGTCGCGGTCAGTCTGTTGGGACCGCTGGGCGGTCACTTGAGCTGGTGCTACGAGACGACCTGCGCGCTCTCGGGCGCGGTCTTCATCTGGATCGCCTGGCAGGTCTGGCGAGAACAGGCGCCGCCGATGCGGCTGTTCTTCGCTTCGATCGGCTACCTGTTCATCGTCTTCGCCGCCGTCGGCCTCGATGTCCTCGTTTAGCGCAGGACATCGTCGATCGCCGCGCTGAGTTCCAGATCCTCGACCACGATCTCAAACCGATTTGCGATGACGCCGTCGGCGTCGACGACGTAGAACTGCGGCTCAGCTTCGATGCTCCATGCCGCGACCGCGTCGTCGATCAGTTGCTGAAGCGCTCCCGACCTCGGGCGGCCGAATGGCTCGACGTGGAGAACTGCGATCTCGGCCTCCTGCAGAATCGACGCCGCCCGCTCGAGGGCGCGGGCGCATGCACGACGACCGGCGCAGCGCTCGGCCGATGACCAGACGATCAGGAACGGCTGTCCGGCGTCCAGCAACTGGGAGGTCGAGCGCTCGTACATCGGCAGACGCGACCTCTCGACCTCTGCCATGCGCTCGAGCACGCCGTCGGCAATGGTGGGCGTAGACGCCCTGGGTGCAGGATCGCCGGGCACGAGTCCTCGGGCGGACTCGGCCACGAGGATTGGTAGACGGGGACTGCTCTCGGAGGAGCCGTCCACTGACTCGACCGTGACGGCGATAGCCCACTGGCCGGGTTCGTCGAACGGTACGTCCGAGGCGACGAGGTAGCGCAATCCTTCGACGACGATCGAGGTCAGCTCTGCTTCGGAGTGGAACTTGATTCCCGCCTCCGTGGGGTCGAAGTAGCGGATGCGGAACAATGCGTCGTCGCTGAACTCGGGCTGGCGGTCGCGATCGAGCAGGGTCAGCACCAGTCGGGACATCTCCACGTGCAGCTCGGACGACTCGACCACGGGCACGAACGCGGCCTCGGTGGGCGAGATGACATTGCGGTCGTCGCGGCCGCACGACACGGCGAACGCGGCCACCAGGATCAGAAACAGGGCTGCGCTTGCTCGAACGCGCATGAACTCACACCGCCCTGGGCCCGCGACTGAGGCCGAGCACGAACACGACGAGCGCCAGGCCGCCAAGCACGAGTCCGTCGATCAGCGGTCCAATCAAGCCGTCCGGCGTTGGCGCGTAACAGGCGTAGTGGAGCAGATCGACGGCGTAGGTGAGCGGATTGAGGTAACCGATCACTTGGAGCCATCCGGGCACCTGATCGAGCGGGAAGAACGCACCGGAGAGAAAGAACAGCGGGAAGAGCACGAGGTTGAAGATCAGGTGAAAGCCCTGCATGGTCTTGACTCGCAAGGCCAGCAACAGCGAGAGGCCGGAAAGCATGAAACTCAAAGCGAGCACGGTAATCACGACCGTCGCGGCGCCGCCGAGCCAGCCGAACTGCCAGGCAAGGTCGATGCCGGGAATCACGACCGCGAGCGCGAGCACCGCGAACGCCTGCAACGAGCCGATCAGAATGGCGCTCAGCGCTTTGCCGAAGAGGATGGTCCGCGCGCTGTGCGGCGAGGCGAGCATCGCGCGCAGCAGGCCGCTTTCGCGGTCTCGATAGAAGCCCGCGCTGGAGAAGGTGGAGGAGAACAGCGCGGTCATGGCGATCATGCCCGGGGCCAGGAACGAGGTGTAGTCGCCGTTGACGATGCGTGAGGAGGTGGGAGCGAGACCGCTCGAGACTCCGGCGCCGAGCAGCGCCATCAGCATCAGGGGCATGAGCACCGAGGAGTAGAGCTGGGAACGCGACCGCGCCACCGCTCGCAGATCGCGCTGCAACAGCGCCAGCGACGCGCCTGCAGCGCTGTTCATTGCTGGGTCATCCGCGCGACCGACTCGCCGTTCAGCGGACGGCCGACGATCTGGAACCAGGCGTCGCGCAGACTCGACTCGCGGATGCGGATCCCCGTGATGCGCGAGCCGAACTGCTGAAACAGGAGCGGGACAACTTCGGCGGAGCTGTCGACGGTCAGATGCAGGGCCTGGTGGAAGCGGAGAACGTCGCCCACGCCCTCCAGGGCCGCCAGAGCTGAGAGTTCGCTGTCACTAGGGCTGGGCCAGTCGAGTTCCAGCGCGTCATGTCTGAGTGCGGATGTCAGGTTCTGCGGCCTATCGTCGGCCAGGACGAGTCCATCGCTGACGATGACGACGCGGTCGGCGTTGGCTTCGACCTCTGCCGTGTCGTTGGAGCAGACGACGACGGCAACGCCGTCCGCCGCGCGTTCATGCATCGTCCGCCAGATGGCGGTGCTGGACTCAGGGTCGAGGGCCAGCGTGGGTTCGTCGAGCAGCAGCAGGTCAGGCTGGTGCAGCAGCGCCCTGGCGATGTCCAACCGCCGGCGCAGACCGCCGGAGAGCGTCTCGCAGCGGTCGGCGGCGCGATCGGCGATGTCGAGCGCCTGCAGGATGTCCTCGCAGTGCAACGCCAGTTCGCCGCGCGGCAGGCCGAACAGCCGGCCGTGCAGTTGCAGCGTTTCCTGCACGGTCATCAGGTCGTCGGTGCTGGGCTCCTGGAGCACGAGTCCGATTCGCTTGCGCGCCGCCGGGCCGTGCGGCGTTCCGAAGATTGCGACCCCGCCGCGTTGCGGGGCAATCTCGCCGCTGAGCATCTTGAGGATGGTCGACTTGCCTGCGCCGTTTGGACCCAGCAAGGTCACAATCTCTCCGTGCCGGACCTGGAGATCGATGTCGGAGACGCCGCGTCCGCCCGGCCACTCGAACCCGGCGGCGCTGAGCTGCGCCGGCAACTGCGAATCGACTGGCGACTGGACGGTCGAGGACACGAGCTTGAGTGTATCTGCGGTGCGATACGCTGCAATCCATTGGCTGACCGGCGGAATCAAACTGCTCAGGAGAGATTGTGCGACGCCTGCGCGTCTCGATGGCCCAGATCAACTCGACCGTCGGCGACCTCGACGGGAACGCCGCCAAGATTATCGATTACATCGAGCAGGCGGAGTCGCTGGGTGCGGACCTGGTGGCCTTTCCCGAGTTGGCGCTGACCGGTTATCCGCCGGAGGATCTGGTCCTGCGACGAGGTTTCGTCGAGGCCAACCTGGAGCGCCTGGATCGTATTCGCGAGGCCACCATCGGTCGTCATGTGACCGCGATCGTCGGCTTCGTCGACTATCGCCACGACATCTTCAACGCAGCGGCCGTGTTGCACGACGGCGAGTTGTTCGGCGCGTACCACAAGCAGTATCTGCCCAACTACGGCGTCTTCGACGAGGCGCGCTACTTCCGGCCGGGCGATGGCGTGCAGCTCTTCGAGATTGCCGGCGCGCGGGTCGGGGTGACGATCTGCGAAGACATCTGGTACTCGTCGGGTCCGATGCAGGATCAATGCCTGGCCGGCGCCGAGGTGGTGGTCAACATCAACGGCTCGCCGTTTCACGCGGGCAAGTCGTTCCAGCGCGAGCAGATGCTTGCGACCCGCGCGGCCGACAACGCGGTGCTGACGCTCTACTGCAACCTGGTCGGCGGCCAGGACCATCTGATCTTCGACGGCGGTTCGACGGTCTATGGACCGGGGGGAGAGCTGATCGCGCGTGCACCGATGTTCGAGGAAGAGCTGCTGACGGTCGATCTCGACGTGGAGGAGGTTCGGCAGACCCGGCTGCACGACCCGCGCCTGCGCCGTCTGCCTCAGACCGAGGCGGAACTGACCGCGGTCTCCGCCCAGTCCGGCGATGAGCACGGTCCGGAACTGGGCGATGCGATCGCCGAGCCGCCGGGCGAAGAGGAACAAGTCTACGAGGCGCTGGTGCTGGGCACGCGCGACTACGTGCACAAGACCGGCTTCAGCGATGTCGTGATTGCGTTGTCCGGTGGGATCGACTCGACGATCACGGCGGTGATCGCGGTGGACGCGCTGGGTCCGGAGCACGTGCGCGGCGTGTCGATGCCGTCGCGCTACTCATCCGAGGGCAGTGTCGCCGATGCCCGCGCGTTGGCCGACAACCTTGGCATCCGCATGGACGTGCTGCCGATCGAGGGGCCGTACCGGTCGTATCTCGACACGCTTGCGCCGCTGTTCGAGGGGCTGCCCGAAGACGTTACCGAGGAGAACCTGCAGGCCAGGATTCGCGGCGTGTTGATGATGGCGCTCTCGAACAAGATGGGCTCGTTGGTCCTGACCACATCCAACAAGAGCGAGTCGGCGACCGGGTACACAACGCTCTACGGCGACATGACCGGCGGCCTGGCCGTGATCCAGGACGTGCCCAAGCTGCTCGTCTATCGGCTATCGGAGTTGGTCAATGAGCGGGCGGGGCGCGAGATCATCCCCGTGTCTGTGCTGACCAAGCCGCCGAGCGCCGAGCTGCGACCCGATCAGCTCGACGAACAGTCGTTGATGCCCTACGAACGTCTCGATCCGATCCTGGAGGCGTTCGTCGAGGAGGACAGGTCGCTGGATGAGATTGTGGCGGCAGGGTTCGAGGAAGCTGATGTCAAGCGGGTCATGTCGCTGGTCACCGGAGCCGAGTACAAGCGCCGCCAGGCGGCGCCGGGCCTGAAGATCACGCCGCGGGCGTTCGGCCGCGATCGCCGCTTCCCGATCGCCAATCGCTATCGTGGCTTCTAAGTTCGCCATGGACAACGAGTGGGCACAGCTAGCCGAGCGGATCGGCGCGCGGCATCGCAGCCGCGATTCGCTGGTGCGGGGCGTCGCGGTGGTCGGCGACTACGCCCGCAATCAGGTCTGGGACGGCTCGCTGCTGCAGATCGTCCTGTTTCGGCATCGGGACGAGGCGTTGATCGACGAGGGCGCAGTCGCGGAGGAGAACGGCGTTCGGGTGGTGGTCGACTCGCTCACGTCCGGGGCGCTGGTCGAGTTGGAGGAAGTGCTGCATGTCGAGCCGCTGGCCGGGAATCTGGCCGACATGCACACCCTGCGCATGGCCGATCCGACCCTGCGCGACGTGCTCGAGCGTCTCCGCGATCGTTACTACTCGGCCGAGGGTCGGCAACAACGGGCTGCTCACGCGCTGCAGCGGGCGCGCGTCGCGCTGGACGACTACGAAGCGACGCAGCGTCCCGTGCACGCCGTCGAGGCGATGCGTACAGGCCTTTTCCAGGCGGTCAGCGCACTGGTGGGCGAGCCGGTGGACTTCCTGCGCTTGCCTCGCCGCATGCGGGCCGGCGGACGGCTGTTGAAGATGCTGGACCTCTGGTCGCGGGTGTCGGACGCGCTCGGTCTTTCAGAGGACGCGGACATCCTGGCGGCGCGATGGACCGCCGTGGACGGCCTGTACTCGCTCTGCCGAGCGCACCTGGATGCGCGAATGCCCGAGGTCGGCGCGGCGCTCGTCCCCCGGCTTGAGCGCGGGATGATTCCCGCTCGGTCGGGCAGCGAGGCCCTGTCCGCAGCAGGCGACATCACCGGGGCGCACTGGACTGCGCTGGCCGCGGCGTCGGAGATCGACGGCATCGTCGAGGCTGCCTCGCCCGGCTGGCGGGAGCGCGTGGACTACCGGGAGCGGTCGCTGGCCGTCTACAGCGAGCCCGACGCCGCAGCGTTGCGAAGCGTCTGCGTCGACTTGCAGCGCAGGCTTGCCTAGGGCAGCATCACCAGCGGGTCGACGTACCAGTCGTTGTGGTGGATTTCAAGATGCAGATGCGGGCCGGTGCTGTGACCGGTGTTTCCGTTGTAGCCGATGATCTCGCCGGCGCTGACCTCTTGCCCCTGCCAGACGGCGAACTCGACGAGGTGCGCATAGACGCTGCTCCAGCCGTTGCCATGGTCGATTTCGATGTACCAGCCGAGTCCGATATGCGCGTCGCCGCCGACAAAGGTCACCACTCCGTCGGCAGCGGCGAGGATTGGTTCGTAGGTGTCCAGCGCAATGTCCAGACCTCTGTGCCGGTAGGAGCAGTCCCAACTGCGGCAGAGGCCGAACGGGTCCGTGATCTGGCCGATCGCCGGCCAGACGAAGTCGGGGGTGTCGAGCGGCAGAATGATCTCCTGGCCAATCACGATCTCGTTGGGATCGTCGACGCCGTGAGCCGGGTCGGCAAGAATCGCCTGCATGTCCACGCCGTGGCGTTGGGCGATGGCCTGGAGCGTGTCGCCGCGCTGGACGGTGACGAGCAGTCCCTCGCGGCGCGGCAGCCGCCAGCTCGTCCCGCCCTCGATCCACTGCTCCGGGTCGAGCCAGCCGTGATTGGCCAACAGCGTGTGCGGGGTCACGCCCAGGCTGGCGGCTGCGTACTGGACCAGGTCGGACTCACCCAGCACGCGATCCTCGGAGACGATCGGCAGGTCGATGTGGCCGGGCAGATAGATGAGCTGTCCGATGATCAGCAGGTCGGTTGAGCGCATCGGGTTCAGTTCGCGCAGCTCGGCCATGGAGAGCCCGTGTTGATCGGCGATGGCGCTGAAGGTGTCGCCCGCTTGCACCTCGTGGGATCGCCGACGCTGTTCCACGGCCGGTGCCGTGCCCGGCGCCGAGCTCAGGGGATCGTGCGTCCAGGGCACGGTCAGGGTCTGGCCGATGTAGATCGTCGACAGGCTCACTCCGGCGTTGAGCTGAGTGAGCTCGTCGAATGCGATACCGAAGCGCACCGCGATCTGCGAGGCGTTGTCGCCGCTGCGCACGGTGTAGAGCTGCGTGAGCGCTGTGTTGGCAGCGCTGGGATCGAGCGCGGGTGCGAGGTAGTCGGGGATCGGGATGAGAATCACGTCGCCGGGATGAATCATGGAGTTGCGATACTGCGGATTGTGGCCCAGGAGTTGCTCGAGCGAGAGCGACGCGTGGTTCGCGATCGCGGACAGGCTGTCGCCTGACTTGACGATGTATTCCGTGGTCTGCCAGGTCGTGGGTTGTGTGTCCGTCGAGACCATGCCGGCGTTGAGCGAGGACTGCGAGCCCGTGCTTCCGTCGCTCGGCGTTGCGGTCCCGCGCGGCAACACTATCTCGGTTCCTACCCAGAGCAGGTGAGGCCTGAGCAAGGGATTGAGCGCGAGGATCTCCTCAACGGTCGTGCCCTGCGACAGGGCGATCGCGCTCAGGGTGTCTCCGGCCTCGACGGTGTACGTAGCGTTCTGCGATGAGCCGCCGGGAGTAGTGGACGATGGGCCGGCCGAGTCCCGGCTCGCCTGGTCGCCGCTCGTGTCCGGCGACAGGCCGTTGGCGGCGGTGTTGTCGGGAATCCGGATCTGCTGGCCAACGAAGATTCTGTTCGGCGACGTAATCTCGGGATTCAAGGCGCGCAGTACCGAGACACCGACTTGCAGTTGGTCGGCGATGCCCCAGAGCGTATCCCCCGCCTGGATCGTGTAGGTGTCGGCGGAGGCGCGGCTCCAGCCACTCACTGCAACGAGCACGGCGGCCAGCAACAGCGCCGCACAGAGTGCGGCGGGCCGCAGCGGCCGCCGTGAACCACTAAATCGGCGCATATGTCACTCTATGCATGACGTTCATGGTTATGGACTCTGGGTCCGTCAAGCGAGTGATAACTTCTTGGAGGTGACGTAACACGTCGACGAATCTGTCCAGTGTGTGTTCGAGCGGCGCACCCCGATAGCGTGCGCAACCGAGGTGAACCATGAGTTACGAGTTGATCCAGGTCGAGACGCGCGGAGCAGTGGGGGTCATCCGCAAGAACCGACCGGAGAAGTTGAACGCCTGGAGCCGCGAGATGGCCGCTGAAGAACAGCAGGCCATGACCGACTTCAACAACGATGCGCAGATCGCGGCGATCGTCTTCGCGGGCAACGGGCGCGCGTACTGCGCCGGACTGGACCTGCAACAACAGCAGGCGGACGTATCCAGCGGCAACGCCTCGCGGCGCGCCGGGCAGGCGGACGAACACGACGAGACCTACACGGACTTCTGCGTCCAGAGCAAGCCGATCATCGGCGCGATCCACGGCTACGCCGTGGGCGTCGGCGTGACGACGATTCTGCCGTTCGACTTTCGCATCGCCGGCGAGAGCGCGCAGTTCGGCTTCCGCTTCGTCAAGATGGGATTGCTGCCCGAGGCCGCGTCGACGACGCTGCTGCCGCGCCTGGTCGGTGTTGGACGTGCGCTGGACTGGTGTCTGACCGGCCGCTTCGTTGGCGCGCAAGAGGCCTACGAGGCGGGACTGGTCCGCGAGGTTGTGCCGGACGAGGAATTGCTGGATCGCGCGGTGGCGCTGGGCGAAGAGTTGGCCGAGAATCCCGACTCGATCATGCGTCGCGTGAAATCGCTGTTTTCGCAAAATCAGTTGGAGGCAAACATTGGGCTGGTGCAACAGCGCGAAGGCAAGGCGCTAGAGTGGGCGATGCAGACACCGGAGCATGCGGAAGCGATCGCCGCGTTTCTCGAGAAGCGTCCGGCAAGGTTCCGCTGAGCGACGCGCCTTCGGGCAACCCATGCGGCGGGGCGACTCGGTTGGGAGACCGGGATGTCCCTGCAAGAAGCCGCCTCGTCGGGATCGTTTGGCCCGCGAGCGACGCAACCCACGGATCCGCAGCGAGCCGATTCACCGTTCGATCCGCCCCTGGTGGATAGTGGTCCGGCGCATGCTGAGGATCAGGCCAGTTCGCCTTTCGTCAATCCGTACGCCGTTTCGTCCGATACGGACGCGACGGTGTCGGACGGTGACCACGATGAGATGCGCGCCAAGCGGCGCCGCGCCTGGACCGTGGTCAGTCTGGCCATCGTCGTGCCGGCCGCCATCGCAGCGGTCGTCGCCTGGCAGCTGTTTGGCAGCGACTCCGCTTCGGCTCCGACCGTGACCAGGGTGGTCACCCCAACTGCCGAGACGGATGCGGTTGCGGCCGAACCTGCGAACGCGTCTGTCGCTGTCGCGGTCCCGGCCGCGAACGAACCCGCAGCCACAGCGGAGACCACCGTCAGCACGGTGACCGTCACGGCCACCACGTCCGAGACCGCGTCGAGCAGCGCTTCGAGCGTCGCTGTTGCGGTTGAGTCGGAAGCGGCAGTCGACCTCTCCGGGCTCGATCCCGCCGCGCGACTGGCGGCCTGGACCGAGATTGAGACGATCGAGGATAGAAGTTCCCGTCTGCAGATCAAGCGCAACCAGTTTCAACCTGCGAAGATCTG
>JAPPBK010000276.1 GCA_026705105.1 Chloroflexota bacterium
GAGCTGCCCGAGGACGGCCTCGCCGCCTACGGGGACGACGGCGACGACCTGCTGATCGCGCTGGCGCGAAAGATCGTCGCTGGGGACGAGGACGGCGGCTCGGTCGAGTCGGTGTTCGAGCAGGCGCGGCAGGTCGCGGCGGAAGCCGAGGCGCTGCTCGTCGACGAGGGCTGGCATGCGCCGGAGCCGGCGATCGTCGAGGCCGATGCTGTTGCGGTCGGCGCTACCGCCGCCGACGACGCCGACGACGCTCCCGGGCCGCAGCGGACGCTGTTCTCGTGGGCGGAGTTCATGGCCGGGGAGCAGGACGAGCCGCCGAAGCGCCGGCGGCGCGACGAGGCTCCCACGCTTTCGCTCTTCGAGTGGGCGCTCGAGCAGGAGCAAGAAGGGGCATTGGCCGCATAGACGGAGGGGGCGGGGGGCATCGCCGGTGCGGCGGTGTCCCCCGTCCCCGTCCATGTATGGGGCCTTTCTTCGTGTCCGGAGTCTGGCTTGAGCGACGGCGGGGTTCGCCCCCTCCCGTAGCGGCAGGGGTCAGGCGCGGCCCTCGACGACACGGGTGCGCACGACCTTGTCCCAGAGGCACTGCCGGTTGGCGTCCCACACGCACCAGAGCGCGGCCACGACGAACAGGAGCGACGTCAACGCGCCTCCCGTCCCCTCGCCGAGCGCCGCCACCAGCAGCCGGTCGACGGCGCCGAAGGCGATCACCCGCACGGCGAGGTCGCGGATCAGCATCCAGCCCAGCGTGGCGACCGCGCCGTCCTCGCGGATGACGCGCATCCCGAGCAGCCGCTTCGCGGGGCTCTGCCCGCGGCGCGCCGCGATCAGGTACCAGACGACCCAGCCGATGCCGAGCGTGAGGAGGAAGAGCCCCGCGTCCAGCACGAACCCGGCGAGGCGGCGACCCTGGCTCGCCAGTTGCGGGCCGGGCTCGTTCACGATAGGGACTGACCCTCGCTGGGGCTGTCGTCAGCGGGCGGCGGGCCGAAGACGGCGCTCACCTGGCAGGTGAAGCCCGGCAGCACGTCCAGCCCGTCGAGAGACTCCTGATCGCCGAGCGTGGCGATTGGCTCGTCGGGCCGGTACACATCAACGCTGCGCGTCTCCGGCTGCACGACCCATACGAGTCGCACGCCGTGGTTCAGCCACATGTGCGCCTTGTCATGCACCTCGCGGCGGCTATCGGTCGGTGAGGCGATCTCGACCACGAGGTCAGGAGCCACCTCCGCGTAGCCCGTGACGCGCGAGTCCAGGGGAGTGGTCCCTACCGAGAAAAACGCTACATCCGGCTCCCGCACCGTGTCGGGGTCGCGGTCCAGCCAGACCCCGGAATCCGAGCCCATCACGCGACCAAGTCCGCGCGGCTCGATGAAGCCGAGCAGCGCAGCCCCAAGCCTCATCGCGATCTCGCCGTGTTCCTGTCCTGCCGCCATAGTCTCGCAGAGTACTCCCCGGATCAGCTCGCCGCGCACGCCTTCGCCGTCGAGCCTGAGCAGGTCGTCGGCGGTCAGCAGCCTCGCCCCGGTCGTCGTCGTGGTCGTCATCGCTCTCGCTCCTGCGCCCAAGGCAAGCATACAACGAACGGGGCGCATGCACGGTCGCTCCGTGACCTCATCGGGCGCACCTCGGGCCGAGCGCGACCCGACGGTCGGCTACTACGGCCGAGGGATAGCCGCCATCACCCTGTCAATCATCCCCGTGAGCACCGCGAGATCGCCAAGGCAGTGCCGCCACTGCCCAGCGCTGATCAACTCCCATGAATACCTCGCCGCCGCCGTGCGCCGGATGCGAACCGCCCGTGTGGATGCGCTTGCCCGAACCGTGCGTCCGGGCGAGAGAACGGTGCGCCGCTGGCCGTCCGCCGCGCAGCCGGGAGCAGGGAGGCGGATGGATTGCATCCGCCCCCCTGCCGCCGCTGCGGCTACTCGAGGTCGCTGATCGCGGACCAGAGGTGCGCGTAGCCGTGCGGGTCGATGCGGGCCATGATCTGCACGAAGCGGTCCGAGCCGCGCCCGCCGGGTACGACGCCGACGCCGCAGCCCGGCGCGGGCGCGCAGGCCGCGCCGCCGAGGTGGGTGATGGCCCAGCGGTAGCGGCGCTGCCAGTCGGGCGGCACGGAGGTGTCGTTGGCGGCCGCGCTGAACTGGGCGATCAGTGCGGCGCGGCCCGGCGGAGGCGGCGGTGCGTCGTCGTCGTCCGAGACGGCGACGGTGGCCGCGCCCTGGGACGACGACACCGTGTAGCCGCTGCCCGCGTCCACCGTGGCCGTGACGGAGCCGTCGGCCTGGTCGTCGGTGGTGCCGACGGTGAAGGTGACGCTGCCCGAGGTCGGGATCGTCACCGTGCGCTGGCCCACCGTCGCGCCGTAGTCGCCGCTCTGGGTGACCGTGACCTTCACGTCGAGGTTGGCCGCCGGCGCGGGGCTGGCGCTGACGGTGAAGCTCGCGCTCCCGCCCTCGCTGATCCCGCTGCCGCCCGAGACCCTGATCACCGGCTGACCCGCCTGGAGCTTCAGGTAGTCGGAGGCGAGCTTGAACGAACTCTCGGGCCACCTGGCCGCGTTCGCGTGGATCTGCGACTCCGCCATCGGCTCGACGCCGCTGTCGTAGCCAATCGCGGCCAGCACCTGGTTCCACTTGCGGATGTGGACGGGGTGGCCCCGCACCGCCGTGTTGACAGGATTGTCCCGTATGTCGATCAGGTGGTCCACGAGCGTCTGGTAGTCGGTGTAGTCCGGCGTCGCGTCGTCGTCCGAGACCGTGACGGTCGCGGTCTTGGTAGAGCCGAGGTCGTAATCCGGGCCATCGACGAGCGTCGCCGTGACCGAGCCGTCGGCCTCGTCGGCCTGGTCGTCGGTGGTGGCGACGCTGAAGGTGACGCTGCCCGACGTCGGGATCGTCACCGTCCGCTGGCCCGTGGTCGCCCCGTAGTCCCCGCTCTGGGTGATGGTGACCGTCACGTCGAGGTCGGACGTCGGAGCAGGGCTGGCCGTGAGCGTGAAGCTCGCGCTCCCGCGCTCCCGCCCGGCAACGGCGGTTGGGCTACGCGAGTCCTCGCCTGTACAGCGGTGACGATGCCGGCGAGGCGAAGCGCACGCTGTTCTCGTGGACGGAGTTCATGGCGGAGGAGTCACCGGAGCCGAAGCCGCCCCGGCGGGGCGAGGCCCGGACGCTCTCGCTCTTCGAGTGGGCTCTGGAACAGGAGCAGCAGGAGGGCGCGCTCGCGGGAGCGGCCCGGTAGACAGATACGCGGGGCATCCTCATTGCGGCAGTGCCCCGCGCCCCGCCCATGTGTGGGCACCATTGTCGTGCTGCCCGGAGGATCGGTCCTGATGCACTCGAAGGGCGCGGCTACGGGCTTCGTCCGCGACGACCGCCCGCCAGGATGATCTCGGCAAGGGCTTCAGGGGCGGACGGGCTCACGTAGTAGACCGCTCCCGAGTGCAGCGTGATCCGAAGGCCGTCGGTCAGGCGAT
Organism: Chloroflexota bacterium; assembly: GCA_026705105.1. Lineage (GTDB taxonomy): Bacteria > Chloroflexota > Dehalococcoidia > Bin125 > Bin125 > Bin125. The sequence goes on from JAPPBK010000276.1 coordinate 3,479, forward strand.
TCGCGAGGCCTCGACCGCCACCCCAGCCGAGGACGCGCGGGATGAAGCCCACCCGCTCCACGTCCACCACGTCGCGGTGCGGAATCACCGCCCGGATCACGAAGCCCGACCGGAGCCGGAGTTCACAGTCGGAGGTCTCGTAGCACGTCCGGAAAGCCGCATCGACGGTCGCCGCGATGAGGCCGCCAACGGAGACGATCACGATGATCGCGGCGATCCACTCGATGCGTCCGCCTCCGCGAAGTTCGAGGGCTGCCAGACCGCACATCAGGCACCAGAGGGCAGCCAAGCCGCACAGGAGCGCCAGATAGCCGGTTCCGGGCCGCGGGCGGTCCACCGAGCGGCTCTCCCGGTTCCGGCCATGTGTGGAGGCGTTTTGCGTTGGCGCGGCGCTCGCTCGCCATGCCGACCTCATCCCTGGACTCGCAGTCCCAGCGCCGCGAGCGCGCGAGTCACGTCGGGATCATGAGGCTGCACCGGTTCGGCCTCGAGCACCCGCATCGACGCAGGCTCGCCCGGCGCCGGCTCGAAGACCGCCCAATTGTCGGTCCCGTCGTCGAAGCGCGAGCGGTAGCGGATGCCGGCGAACGCTTCGCCCTCCGCGTCTCGGCTCCCGTACACCAGCCGCGACATCTCCTGCGTGAAGGCGCGCGGGGCGGCGACCCGGATGGCCCCCGCGTCGACATCCGCCAGGCCGTGGTGGAGCGCTCTCGCCGCGAGTTGCGAGCGGATCGTCGCCAACGATGCGGCGGCCCCGATGTCGGCGTAGCTTCCGGCCAGTTCGGCCACGCCCATGACCCGGCGCCCGAACCACTCGCTGGGAACGGTACCGGCGGCGAGCGCGTCGCCGTCGCCGCCGATCTCGCGCACGGCCGCGACGGCGGCGAGGTCCGGGCGGAAGCGCGCGAGGGTCTCCAGGAGCGCGCCGAAGCGGGTCGAGCTGGCGTAGAGCACGCGGTACTCGCCTTCGGAATCGTCCCAGCGGTTGCCGAAGGTGCCGTCGAGTCCGGCGTGGCTCCAGTCCGGCCATGCCCAGGGGTCGGGCGCGCGGGCGAGACGGAAGACGGGACCGGAGGCGGTGACCGCCTCCAGGACGCCGCTCATCCCCCGGCCACGAACGAGCGGGCGGCACCGATCACGGCGGGGCCGACCTCGTCGAGGTCGCCCTCGCGCAGCAGGTGCAGCGGCGAGCGGTCATCGAGCTGCGGGTTGAGGCCCTGGAACCAGGCTTGCGCGACGGCGGGCGAGTCCGCGGCCGCGATCGGCGCGGCGGCCTGGAGGGCGACGCGCAGCCGGCGCTGCACGGCGGCGTTCGGCGTCCTCGCTCCTTCCGCCCACTGGTGCACGGCGCGTGTCTCCTTCACCGACCCGAGGTAGGCGCAGAGCCTCGCGCCGAGGATGTCGCGGATCTCCCGCACCACGGCGGGGAAGGAGGAGCGCGTCGCGCGCGCGTGAGCGTCGTAGTCGGGGCGGGCGACCGGAGTCGTGGTCATGGCTGCGTCCTTCGTCCGTATCGAGTATACCGCAGCGATCACGGACCTTTTCACAACTCAATCACATTTGTCTAGGTACATCTCCACCGTACGCCGCGTCGGCTACCGGATGCCGGAGAGGCAGACGCCGGAGACGGAGCGCGGAAGTCCTGAGTGCACGACCTGCGCTGGTGCTATCTTCTACGGGTGACACACCACATGGAGGGCAGCCATGGCTAATCGCCGACCCACCGAGGAGATCGCCCGCCTCGGCGGCGAGATCTACGAGCGCGACATACGGCGAGAAGTCGAGACCGACCACCATGGAGAGGTCGTCGCCATTGACATCGACAGCCGTTGCTGGGCACTCGGCGACACGGTGACTGCCGCGCGGGATCGCCTGCGGGCGGAGCGTCCGGGTGCGGTCAACGTGCTGTTCGAGCGTGTGGGTTCCCGAGTGATCGACCGGTTCGGGGCGGGACTCCTGCGGGGGGTCGGTTGATCCAGGGGGCGGTCAATGCTGCCCTCGAGGCGGTCCTGCCCGTGGCGGTGCAGGGCAACGCTGGAAGTGCGCAGGACGTGGAGGCCGTCATCGACACCGGCTTCAGCGGGTTCCTGACGCTTCCCTCCGCTCTGGCGACAGCACTCGGACTCGAGTTTGATGGCGTCGGCTGGGCTGTTCTCGCCGACGGGACCGAGGCGAGCTTCGACATGTACGACGCAACAGTGCTGTGGGACGGCCAGCCCCGGAGTGTTTACGTCTACGCGGCCGAGACGACTCCGCTCGTTGGCATGCGCCTCCTGGAGGGTCACGACCTTCACATCGAAGTTCAGGACGGTGGCCGTGTCACGGTGGAGGCGCGCTGACCGCGCGGCATCCGCGACCGTGCGGCCTGTGGCTCCTCCATGGCACGCGACGCCCCGCTGCTCCAGGCCGCTGCCCTGTCGGCCCGCGACCGGGATGCCAGGCGCTTGGCATTTAGGCTCACCGATCGGCACCCCCCGCACAGCTCCCGCTTGTTGGCGCATGGGCTGCGGAAGTGCGGCGGGCGGTATCGAGTAGGCGCCCTATTCCTTCCACTGCCCGTACGCGACTCCCCTGACGCGCGGCTCGCGCGCGAGCGCCTCGGCGAGCGCCGTGACCTCGTGGATGTCCCACCTCAGGGTGGCGCACACGGCTTCGTCCCATGTCCGGCGCACATCCGTGTGGCCGTCACGGAATGGAGGAACCTCCTCGTCGCGCGTCGCCTCCCAGCAGTCGGCGAGCGGCTCGACGATGCGGGGGTCGAAGAGATCGGGGATGGGCACCGCGACCCAGGCTGCGGGGTTGTAGAACGGAAACCCCAGTGACTTGCCCGGATTCCGCATCGCCATCAATCGTCCCGGGGTAGCGTTCAGGAATACTGCGGCAGCTTTCGACTGCGCCGCGTCCAATCCAGTGACGGGCATCCATCCCTGCCCGACGTAGCGCTCATCAGATGCGACCGCCATGAGCCGGGCCGCGGAAGTGTTCTGCCCCATGGTCACCAGCAGGTGACCAGCCTTTGCGAGGATCGGTGGAGCGCCGGGCCGCTTGTACTCCCACCAGTCGTCGGGGACGGCCTCGATCCGCCTCTGGCCGTCCGCCCCCTTGGATTGAAGGATCGGGAATGACTGGGGGCCGCTGTCGGGTTGCTTGTTGTAGTCTCCGCGCATCGCCTGTCCCGTCGCGTGAATTGCTAGTTCCGATTGCTTTGCTGGCGTGCCGACTTGCGATAGTCGGTGTAGAGCGTTTGCAGGGTCGCGTGGATCATCACCCGTTCCGGCTCGCGGTTGCTCTGCGGTAGGCGGTGTTGAGTGTTGGTCCCGTCTTGTGGATGTGTATCTCTCTCTCTCTCTCTCTCTCTCTCTCTCTCTCTCTCTGCATCGGCGCGAGATCGGCGCGTGCGGCGAACTCCGCGCTGGCGGACGCCAGCGCGGGCGACCGCCATCCGGCAGCCGACCAGTCGCCTGCGACGATCCTCGCTGCGGGCCAGAGGGAGACCTCACCCCATCCGTCGGGCAGCGCCCCGGCTTCGCGCGCTTCCAGGCTGGCGAACAGGTTGGCGGTCTCGGCGTCGTCGCGGGGGAACCTGTCGAGCGCGATGATTCTGGTAGCCGTCGGGTTCTCGCCCGGGTTCCGCCGCAGCACGACGATGCTTTCGTGCATCTCGCGGTGGGTCCCCTGGCTGAGATTGACGCCGCTCACCCCCATGTAAGTGAGAATCGTGTGGACATGGAAACGCTCGGCGAGCGCAAGGCGTTCGGGCAGTCCCGACATGGCGGTAAGCGCAATCGTGGGCAGGATTGTCGCGAACACGCCGTCGCTGCGGTTAAGACAGAGATCTGCCAGGGCTGCGAATGTTGGCCTGAGCGAGTTCTTGTCCAAGGACTTGCTCAGGTCGTGGTCGCCCCTCTTGAGGGATTCTTCGAGCGCGTCCATTCTACGGCGCAGCGCCGCTCTCGTGCCTTCGTCGAACTTCTCCCCCATCTTGGTGCGGTTCGTGTACGGCGGGTTCATGATGACGATGCGAGCGTCGAGGGCGGCTTCGGTGGCGTCGTCGATCTCCGGACCTTTCAACATGCCGTGTTCCGCGCCGGTCTTGATGGTCGTCGAGGCTGCGGCGTCGTCGAACAAACGACCGGGCGCGATGTCCTTGCGCGCGAAGAGTTCCGGCGATCCGGCAGCGACGGTGCCGTCGAGCTGGGGGCCGTAGGGCATCAGATGGAGTCCCATTCTGCGGTACGTGATGTCGGTGTTGCCGGACATGAGCTGCGTAGCCGCCAACTGGAGCGACACTGGGTTGATGTCGAGTCCCTTCAGCGTTTCTTCGACGGCGACCTTCTGCAAGTCCGCCAGCCGCTCCGGGCTTGCGCCGTGGTGGACGGCGCGGCGCTTCATTTCAGTCATCACTGCGGCGAGCAGCGTCCCCGATCCGCATGCCAGGTCAACTGTCTTGTGGCTCCGCCATACGTCCGGGTTCGACCAGTCCAACGCGTTGTCGTGGTCTACGGCATCGAGCGTGAGCCTCGCAGCGATGTCCGCCGCGACCGGGCGGGTGAAGAACGCTCCGTCGGATGACTGGTCGCCCATGACCCTATTGAACAGGGCGCCGGCATGGTCGGTGCCCATGTCGGCGTAGGTCTCGGCGATCTGTTCGGCTTCGGCGGCGATATGACGCAGGGCGCGGCGCAGACCACCGAGCCGCCTCGTCGCGGTCGCGGCATCCAGTGCCTCTACGGCCGGGTCGATCACGGGCAGGAAGTCCTGGCGGGTGATGGCGTTCCACGACCGGAGCAACAGAGCCTCTGGCTCAATCGACGACTTGATCTCCGCGAGCGGGTTTAGGGTGCGGCGGCCGAGCCAGCCGCCGGCGTGGATGCGCTGATGCAGCATCGCCGCGTTCATCCACAGCAGCGCAGCGACCGTTGCTCCGTCGGCGCGGGACTTGCCTGACTTGGGCGCGGCGAGGTTGTCGTTCCCGAAGTGGGCGTCGAGTGCGGCGGCGAGGGCCGATTCGTCGTGGATGTGCCGGGCTGCTTCGCCCACAGCATCGGCGAGCAGGTTCAGGTCGCGTTGGACCTTGTTGCCGGTGAGTCCCGACTTCTCCAACAGGTTCATCGCTATGGCCCCGCCCATCTGCTCTGACAGGTCCACCAGCACCCCCTGAATGTGGGCCTCGAACATGGCCTTCCTCTGGGCTTCCCGCTCTTCACGTTTTCGCTTGCGGTCGGCGGGGTCCGGGAGCTGCCTGCCGCGCTCGCCGTTCGCGACCTGACGGGCGCGCCGCTTGGTCTGCCGCTCGTTCACGTCGCCTCGCTCTTGGTTGGCCTTCGGCTTGTGGCGGGCCACGGTGTCCTCGCGCGTCTCGGTGCTGCCGTCGGGGCGCGCGAGGTGGACGACCATCGCGGTCGGCTGGTCCTTGAGTTCCGACCACAGGGCCGCGTCGAACTCCTCGGTGTTGGCGAATTCCAGCAGCGGGCGTTCCTCCTTCACGGCGGCACGGGCAGTATCTTCAGCCTCGTCTCGGCTGCCTGTCACAACCGCGTACTCAAGGTTCGTCTGATCGGTCCGGCCTACCGCAACAACGGTCTTCGACTCGGACAACGGCGGCTGCGCAGCGGGCAGTTGGATCGTCAAGATCTCCGGAAGGGCATCTTCAATGCGCTGGTCATGGGCGCGCAGTGCTTGGAGGATGTCGCCGAGCTCTCGCCAGCCTTCGTGCTTGTCACTGATCGCGAGATGCCGCTCCGCGTCCACGCCTGGGGGAATGACGACCGGGACGATGATGTACCCGCGGTCCTTGCCCTGGGCGCGCCGCATCGCCCGCCCGACGGCTTGCACCACGTCGATGGGCGACTTGCGCGGCTCGAGGAACGCAACGGCGGACAGCGAGGGCGAGTCCGTACCCTCGCCGAAGATGCCGACGTTCAGGATGCCGTGCGGCTCGTCGGCGTCCGCGACAGCGAGGCGGCGCTTGGCTTCGTCGCGCTTGGCGACGGGCGAGGACGCGTCGAGATGCTCGAGGGTGAAGCCGGGCGCGGCGCCCGTCTGCTCGGCGATCCAGTCCTGCACGGCGTCGGATTGCAGGACATCAGTCATCACCTTGCTGCGGTTGATGGTGTTCAGGAAGCCGATGCACGACTGTAGGGGGACGCGGCTGCCGCCCGGGGCCAGGGCGCCTCCGCCCATCGCGAGGGCGAACGCCATGCCCTTGAGATAGTCGCCGGTCGTGGGCAGCCTGCCGCCGCGCTGAGACTTGGGCTTCTTGCCTTGCTCGGTTGCCTCCGCTTCGAGCGCTGCTCTTGCGTCAGCATCGCGCACCAGCCGGTTCGCGATGCCGATCGCGCCTTGGTCGCCGACGCCCATTGCGATGATCCGGTAGTCCGACAGCCAGCCGTTGCGTACCGCGTCGGCGTACGAGCGGCGATAAAGCTCCACCCCGAACGTGGCCTGGTCGTCCATCTGGCGCACCACGAAGTCCGCCCGGTCGGCGCGGCCCGCAGCGTCGGCCAAGGCCCTATCACCGTAGATGCGCGGCGTCGCGGTCTGGTAGACGCGGTACGTGGCCGGGAAGGCGTCGCGGTCGTGGCAAAGGGTGAACTCGCGCAACCGCTCGTCAGCAGCGGTGCTACGCTTGCGGCGGCGAACGCCGGCCGTGCGGTGCGCCTCGTCGCAGACCAGCACCTTCAGGGCGTCGCCGGCATCGGCCTGCTGGATGCCGTCGGCGATGCGTTCCGCTGACTGATAGGTGCCGAAGATTACGCTCAGGGCATCGCCGATCGCGCCCTCGCGCCGCTGCCGGATCCAATCGGATATCTGCTTGGCGTCAGTGGTGACCGGGCAGCCCCACAGTTCTTCGGTGGTCGCCAATCCCCTGTCGAGGGTGGCGTCGTTGTTGTTGGCGACTTGCTCCTCGTCGGCGGCCACGCCCTTGTCCGAGCACACCGCCATCACCCTCAGCGGCTTCACGGCGTGCTGCAGGAACTCGCGGCGTATCTGTGCGACCAACGCGATCGAGGGGCACAGGACAATCGAGAGCTCGCCCGGGTAGGTCAGCCTCTCAGTGATCCGCAAGGCGATGCGCGTCTTGCCGGTGCCGCAAGGCAACACAATGCGTCCGCGCGCCTCACCCAGCGGAATGTTGTCCTCGGCGGCCTGCTCGTTCGCACGCAGGCGCTCCACGGCCCTCTCGACCGCCTCGCGCTGCATGCATGAGCGCGTCTGTACGGGCGCGGGCTCGTCGCCCACCGGCGTGCCGCCTGCGGCGTCGCAGTGAGCGCAGTGGTCGTCCTCGGCTCCTCCGGCGAGGGCGGCGCGCTGCGACTCCACGGCCTGCGCGACGTTCAACACCTTCACCGGAGCGCCTGACATTGCGATCTTGCCGGGAGAGTGCCCGCTCAGCCGGACAGCTCCGTTGACCGCTACCCAGCGCTCGGCCCATATGCCGGGGTCTGCGGCGGCGGCAAGAAACTTATCCATCTCGCCCGAGGCTACTGGTTCGCCCTCACCGGCCGGGTTGAGCTGGCGGGACTTGACCTGGATGGCGATCCACTCGCTGTCGTCGCGGCGGCGCGCCACCAGGTCGATGCCGACATCGACGGCGGGCGTTCCCTCGGGCATCACTTCGTCACGGTCGGGCCAATCCTCCCACCGCCAGCAGTGGTCGACGTTCCAGTCGCGGATGTGCGGAGCCACGTCCAGAGTCACATCCTCCAGCCAGATGCCGTCAGTCTGCTGGTGGGCGTGTTCCGCGAGACTGGCCAGCGCATCGGCCATAACACGGCCGATCCCGGCGTCAAGTCTGGTGGCGGCGTCAGGCATGGAGTTCCTCTCTCCGGAATGGGATTCCGAGCGACAGTCTACCTTCAGGATGCTCGCTTGATCGCTTGGGTCGGCAGAGGTCCGTAGCACCTAGAAGCAACTTTTCTCCCCGAAATCATGTGGTTGGAGCTATTCGAGGAGGCTAGAATGGCCAATGAGAACGCCCCGGCGGCGGAGCCGTGTCGCCGGAGTTGCGCACCCCGGCCTTCGCTTTGAGCGCACGCGAACCTTGCCTAGCTCGCGGTATCCGATGCCTACAGCGAGACCGCCCACGAGAAAGTTCGCAGTACAGTACGTGTAGGCCCACCA
>JAPPBK010000236.1 GCA_026705105.1 Chloroflexota bacterium
GTCCCATCATCCGACTCCGCATCCAGTGCCAGACCTCGGTCGAGCGCCTGCTTCACGATAGCTACCCCTGCTTCGTGACCATCCTGCAGCGCAAGCATTCGAGCCTGGGATGTCCCGGATAGTCGCCACAGGGTCGTCAATAACGCCGCGGCAGAGTCCCAGTCAGGCTCTGAGGTGGGCAGCTCGTCCAGTGGAGCGAATCCTCGCGCGAGCATCACCGCGCGTCTGCCGTCCGATGCCTCCTGCTCGGCCCCGAACTCCTCGATCACCGCGTCGAACTCATGCTCTGCATGCTCAAGTTCATCACGCGCGAGCCGCACCAGGCCATGCACAAGCCGCGAGTCGACATCATATGGACGGCTCTGCGCTGCCCCATACGACACAGCCAGGGCCGACTCCAAGTCGCCCCGAATCAGAGCGAGCCAGGCCGACTCGATCTCCTCTCCAGCGTGCGGAGTCTGAAGTCCGTGCACAGCCTGCCGAATGTCGGCGACCGGCGCTCCTGCGCGCGTCAGGCGCTCGGCTGTGTCAATGCGCGATCGTCGGTCTGCGGCAGCTCGGTCCAGCCCGATTCGAGACCGAATGCGATCCAGCAGATTCATCGCGCACGCTCCGCGGCAGGATTGGCGATTGATAGCGTAGTAGCGTGACTACTCGTCCCGGCATCCGTCACATCATTCACGCCGACATGGACGCGTTTTTCGCCTCGGTTGAGCAGCGAGACCGACCGGAGCTGCGTGGCAAGCCGGTACTCGTCGGCGGCTCGCCCAAGGGACGCGGCGTCGTCGCGGCGGCCTCATACGAGTCGCGCGTCTTCGGGTGCCGCTCGGCGATGCCGATGCGCACCGCCGTCAGACTCTGCCCACAGGCCGAGATCGTGCGGCCCCGGTTCTCTCGCTATCGCGAGGTCTCTTCGCAGATTATGTCCATCTTTCGCGATGCCTCGCCTCTGGTCGAGCCGCTCTCGGTGGACGAGGCGTTCATCGATATCAGCCACCGCGTTGAAGGCGGCAGCCGACCGGCGGAACTGGCCCAATGGATTCGCAAGCGCGTGCGCGAGGATACAGAGCTCACCGTCTCTTGCGGCGTCGCCACCAGCAAGTCAGTCGCCAAGATCGCGTCCGATCAGCACAAGCCCGACGGCCTCACGGTCGTTGCCCCGGGAGACGAGGCGGCCTTCCTGGTTCCGCTGCCGATCTCCGATCTCTGGGGCGTGGGACCAAAGACCGCTGATCGCCTGCGCAATGCCGGCATCGAGACGATCGGCGATCTGGCCCAACGCCCGTTACCCTGGCTGATCGACCGGTTCGGCTCGCGCGGCGAATTCTTCTGGCAACTGGCCAGAGGGATCGACGACCGGCCGCTCAGTCAGGATCGCGAGACCAAGTCGATTTCCTCCGAGACCACGTTCGCCGAAGACGTCGGCGATGAGGTCAGGCTGCGATCCGTGGTCAGGGATCAGTCCGCAGGCGTGGCCCGACGCCTGGCCGAGCAGGGCTTCCGCGCCCGCACGGTCCAGCTCAAGCTGCGGCTATCCGACTTCACTACCTTCACCCGACAGCGCACGCTCAGCAGTCCGACACAGGCGGCAGAGTCAATCGAGCGAACCGCGCTCGCTCTGCTCCAGGAACAACTTTCGCCCTCACGCCGGTTTCGCCTGATCGGAGTGGGGGTAGCCGGGCTTGAGCGCCAGGGCGTCGCCGCGCAGCTCTCGTTGTTCGACGAGTCGGGACGCTCCGCGCTCGCCCCGCCCGAGTCGACTGCCAGACGCGCGCGTCAGCGGGTCGTCGACGATGCAGTCAAGGAGCTGAACCAGAAGTACGGCGGCGATATCGTCCAGTTTGGACCAACATCCAGATCCGAGGGGGCTCGATGATCCATCCGCGCGACGCGGCCGTCGTCAGCTTTGACTGTTACGGCACCCTGATTGACTGGCAATCCGGTGCGAGAGCTGCGGTTCGAGCGATCCCTGAGTTGGCGCAGGTCGATGTCGAAGCGTTGATTGCTCGACGCCTTGAG
>JAPPBK010000339.1 GCA_026705105.1 Chloroflexota bacterium
CTCTGCCTGCGGCATCTCCCCCCCCCGCTTGCGCGGGGGAGAGGGAGCGCGGGAGAACTCAGTCCCGCTTTTGCGGCTGTGGCTGAGGCTTGAACTCGCGGCCCTTGTTTGCGATCCGGTCCCGCTTGAGGTCGCGTTCCTTGCGACGATCTTCCCTGGCGAGTCGGCGCTCGGCGATTTTCCTGTCGACCAGGTCGGTGTAGTCCTGCGTCGACAGCGGTTCCTTCTCGCGGCGCTTGGTCACCTGCGGGTGTTCGTAGGGACGTGCCTGCTTGGGCAGGTAGGTGACTTCCTGGCCGAGGTGCCAGTAGGTGCCCTTGTCGGGGATGCGGCGCGGGTAGCCCTGGCGCATGATGTAGGCCGAGAACGAAGACGGCATCACGCGCTCGCAGTCCTCGTCGCACTCGGGACAGGGCTGCGGCTCGGGCGCCTCGCGAATCGGCCGCACGACCTCGAATATCCCCGCACACTCTTCACACAGGTACTCATATAGCGGCACGTTCCTGCTCCTCTCGCTCGCGTTCCGCCGCGACCGACGCCGCGCTGTGACCGTATGATTCCGCGCGTTCGAGCGCCTCGGTGAAACTGCTCGAACGCAGCCGACCGTCCAGCGCCTGCTCCAGCGACAAGCGCAGGTGGCGTTCCAACTCGGCTGCCTCGTCGGCGGCCACTCGCACCTGCGTTGTCGCTTCGCACGACGAACGTCTCATATAGCGTAACAAGCGAAACACCGGAGATGACAGCCGCTGTCCGACGCCCGCCTGATGACAGCTCGGGCAGACCGCGCCGCCGTCGGCCGCCGCATAGCCGTTGCCCTCAGGACCGAGCGCCGCGCGGCAGCGCACGCACTCGTCCAGCTCCGGTCGATAGCCCTGCTGATCGAGGAAGCGCAGCGTGAACCAGGTCCGCACGGCGGGCGGCGCCAACGTCCTCGCCAACTCGTCCAGCGACCCTTTGAGCAGCATGTACAGCGGACCCGAGGCGACATCCAGATCGGTCGAACGGTCGACCAGCTCGGCCATCGACAGTGCTTCGGTCATGCGATCAACGTCGTCGTGCAGCGACGGCCAGGCGTCGAGCGTCTGCGCGTCGGTGATCACGTGCAGCGAGCGGCCCTGCGCGAGTCCGAACTGGCCGCGGCTGAGCGGCTCGACGTGTCCGGCCAGCTTGCTCAACGGCCGGCGGACGCCTTTGGCCACTGCCTCGACCCGACCGCGGGTCGGAGAGAAGAGCACGCAGATCCGGTCGGCATCGCCGAGCGGCCGCTGACGCAGGACGATCGCCTCGGTGCGAATCGGTCGAATCCGCGGCATCAGTCTTCCCGATCTGATCGTTCTATCTCGACGCGGTGGGTCATGGCCGCGCGCAGCGTGCGCTCGTCGGCGTACTCGACGTCGGCGCCGACCGGCAGACCGTGCGCGATCCGCGTGATCCGCACGCCCATCGCGCCGATCACGCGCGACAGGTAGCCCGCCGTCGCCTCGCCTTCGAGATTGGGGTTCATCGCCAGGATGACTTCCTCGACCGCCGCGTCGCCAAGTCTCGCCAGCAACTCACGGACCTTCAGATCCTCGGGACCGATGCCGTCCATCGGCGAGATCGCGCCGTGCAGCACGTGATAGCGGCCGCGATGCACGCCTGCGCGCTCGATCGCGGCCACATCCAGCGGCTCTTCCACGACGCAGATCGTCGATGCAGAGCGGTCCGGGTCGAGACAGATCGCGCAGGGATCGGCGTCGGTGATGTTCTGACATGCGCCGCACAGACGGGTCGAGTCCTTCACCTCGAGCAGCGCCTGGGACAACGCTTCGGCCTCGGCGCGCGGCGCGCGCAACACGTGATACGCCAGACGCTGCGCACTCTTGGGACCGATACCCGGGAGTCGGTGAAAGGCCTCGATCAGGCGGGCGATCGTCGGCGCGGTCGCCGGAGAGCGCTGCATCAGTGCGCCACGGTCATTGCAGGCCCGGCAGCGACAACCCGTCCGTCAGACCCGACATCCGCTCCTGCTGC
>JAPPBK010000214.1 GCA_026705105.1 Chloroflexota bacterium
GCAACGACGAGGCCGGGGGTTCGAGTCCCCCTATCTCCACCAAACTTCCTACAGGCAACATCCTTCGAGTTGTGTGTCGCGTCGCTGTTGCCGGCAGGCTGCGATTGGGTTGCCTGGCGCGGGACAGGCAGTTTCTCGGCGCCCAGTCACTCGACTCGGAGTATTCGTCTTGCGACCGCGCCCTGGGCGCAAGCTCTCGAACGGAGCTCGCGGCGACCCTGATTCCCTTTTGTTGTGTCCACTACTCACAGACGGAGTGACGTGATCTAGTCTGCTCGGACCAGTTTCTGGATTGGCCCCATCCCTTGACCTCGCTCTCCAACCTCCGCTTCTCGCGGCGCGTGTTTCTGCGTGCCGCCGCGTCTGCCGGCGTCGGCGCGACCGCTCTTGCGCTTGTCGGCTGCGGCGACGATGACGACGATCAGCCTGCTCCCGTTGCTGCGCCGTCGCAGCAGCAGGAGCAGCAGGCCGCCGCTCAGCAACAGACGCAGCCGCAGCCGCAGGCTGTCTCCCAGGCCCAGCAGCAACAAGCCCAGCAACAGGCGGCCGCCGAACAGGCGCAGCAAGGACAACAGCAGCAGGCGGCTCCCGCGCAGGAGGCCCAACAGCAGCAAGAACAACAGGCAATGGTCGCCGAGACGACCGGCGGCACGCTGCGCTTCTCCGCGCTCGGCAGCGTCGGCGGCGCCATCGACCCGCGCAACATCTTCTCGATGATTGCCTACCACTCGATGACTGCCGCATTCGACTTCCTGGCGATGCACGGCGAGAACGGCCTCGTGCCGGGCGTCGCCGAGCGTATGACGCCCAATGAAGACGCCACCAGGTGGACGATTCGCCTGCGCCCCGATGTCCATTTCCACGACGGACGGGCGCTCACGGCTCAGGATGTCGCCTTCTCGATCGGGTTCATGGGCGACTGGGAGAACAGCCCAAGGCACGCTGCCCAGTGGGCCGATGTGGACTTCGCAAGCATGGCCGTCATCGACGACCTGACGCTCGAACTGCCGATGCTGCGTCCGCGCGCCGACTTCGTCGACGCGTCGATGGCGCTGTACTCGCCGGTCATGCCAGAGGGAATCGAAGACTGGAACCTCCCCAATGGTTCCGGCCCGTTTCGCGTCGCGGCGAACGACGGCGCCGACGGGGTCGAGTTGATCCGTAACGAGGACTGGTGGGGCGAGCCTGCCTCGCTCGATCGTGTCGTCACCATTCCAATCACCGATCCACAAGCGCGCATCAACGCCCTCAAGTCGGGCGAGATCGACTTCGCCTACCAACTCACGCCGGCGTTTGGGCTGGCCGAACAGGACAACCCCGACATCGTCGTCAGACGCACGACGGCGGGTGGTTCGGCAATGTGTTTCTCCATGAACATCACGCTCTCGCCCTTCGACGACCCGCGCGTCCGAGAGGCGATGCGGTTGGCGATCGACCGACAGGCGATGGTCAACGGCGTCCTGCTTGGTCAGGGAGAGATTGGCAACGACTTGATCGGCCTGGGGACGGCCGGGTACAACGACGCGCTGCCGCAGCGTACGCGTGACATCGCGCGCGCGACGGAGCTCTTCTCAGCCGCTGGAGTGAGTGAACTCGAACTCGTCGCCTCGGAGGTCGCGCCGGGGCTGCTCGCCTCGTCCGAACTGCTGGCCGAGCAACTTTCGGAGGCGGGCGTCGAACTCAAGATCGAGGAGATTCCCGCGGACTCCTTCTTCACCGATTTTGCCGGCCGCCTGTCGACGCCGCTGCAGACCCTCTACTTCATCAACCATCCGCCCGCCGTTCACTTGCCTCGGTTCGTGGGCAGTCGCGCGGTGTTCAATGCCACGGCGTACACGGCAGCGGACTTCGAAGAAGCGCTGAGCGCGTCGCAGAGTTCGGTCGAAGACGATGAGCGCGCCGAGCATCTGCTCCGTGCGCAGGAGCTCGAATGGAACGACAGCGGGATGATCGTCTGGGGCTACAGCCCGTTGATCATGGCTCACTCATTGAACGTGACCAACGTCAATCTGGTCGGTGAGGGACTGGTCAAGTTCCAGGACATTGTGCTCAGCGGCTAGACCGGGCGGGACTTGGCGAGCGTCCGCGGCCAGGCAGGACGCAACCTCATCTCTGGGCAGCACACTCGCCGCTTGTCTACGCCATCAAACTGATTGCCGGACGAGTGGCGTCCCGGTTGGAGCCGACACGAATGCAGTTTGGGTTGTTTCTCAGCAGCGCGGCCTTCGACGGCGACGACGATACTGCAGCGCTGCAGCGTTCTGTCGAATCGGCGCAACTGGCCGAATCGCTCGGCTACGACCGGCTCTGGCTCGCCGAAAACCACTTCATTGACGCCAGCGTCTGCTCATCGGCACTGACACTGGCCGGCTTCTTGTTGGGACTGACCCAGAGAATCCGGGTCGGGACGGCGGTTGTGCTCGCGCCACTTGTGCACCCGATCACACTTGCTGAACAGGCGGCGATTCTCGATCAGGTCAGCGGCGGGCGCCTCGACCTCGGCCTCGGTCGCGGCGGCTACTCGCTCGACCACGATGCGCTCTCGGTTCCGACCGAGCGTTGGACAGGTGGAATCGAGGCAACGTTGACCGCAGTGATCGACGCGTTGTCCAGGACCAATGTGTCCTCTGAGGACAAGCGGTTCCCGTACGAGTCCGTCACCGTGCGGCCTCGGCCGCGCACTCAGCCGCACCCGCCGGTGTACGTGGCGACCGGGACCCCGGAAACCATCGAAGTCGCTGCGCGTCTACGCTTGCCGCTGCAGTTTTACTTCTACGCCGACACGGAAACACAGGTGGAGACAATCCAGCGATACCGGGCCTGTGCGGATGAACACGGCTGGGACGGCGAGATTGATCATCTGCATGTCCTCCCCTGCCTGGTCGAAGATGACGAAGTCTCCGCCCGTAAGCGCATGTCGGCGGGAATGACGGCCTGGCTCAGCAGCGGCAATCATCCCAGGCTGAACGACCCCGAGTTCGCTCTCGAAACCAGGACCGAGCAAATCAGGGAGTTTGCGCCTCGGACGATCGCCGAAGGCCCGATCGGTCCTCCGGAGCGGGTGATCGAGTGGTTCGAGGAGTTCAGCGCCGTCACGGGCGCGCGAAACGTCGCGCTTCACATGGAGCCGTTGGGTGAAACGGACAGCACGCTCCGGTCGATACGCCGCTTCGCGTCTGATGTCGCGCCTCGATTGCGGGCCGCCGGAGAGCGCACCCGGCCCTCGCAGCACGATGCCGCCAGTTGCTAGGCATTCACGACTGTTGAGATAATCGCCGTTCGGTACACGCCGGCCTGACACTTCCGGTCGCCCTGAACCGCTCTTGTTGGCTGCTAGCGATCATTCGCGCAGGTGACGCGGAGTCCCCCTCTGCCCCCCGCCTTCGCGGGGGCAGGCGTTCGGCATCTCCCCCCCCCCCCGCCGATAGGCGGGGGAGGGGAGAGAGCGGGTCCCTGCGTGGAGCAGGGACCGGAGTCTCGGGTCGTTAGTCGTCGGCGAGGCCGAAGGCCTGAAGGTAGAGCTGGCGCGCTTGCTGCGGGGACTGTCCCTGGCCGAGCCAGGAATCTCCGACCCGGATCTCGAAGTGCAGGTGAATGTCGTTCTCGTCGGTGTAGACCTCGCGCTGGCCGGACTCGCCGGGGAAACCGATGAGCTGTCCCTGCTGGACCCGAGCGCCGACGGCGACTCCCTGGGCAATGGCGGAGAGATGGGCGTAGCGAGTGACTACGCCGCGGCCGTGGTCGATGTAGACCTGGCGGCCGCGCAGTTCGTCGAGAATCTCCTCGCCGGCCCAGTTGGCGGCCTCGAACCGCGCCCAGTCGGCCGGGGTGATGTCGACGTAGTCGAGGTCGGCGCGGATGACGAGGCCGTCCTTGGCGGCGAGGATCGGGGTGAACTCGTCGATCACCGCGCATGAAGCCCACTCGTAGAAGTCCAGCCCTTCGTGGATCCCGTCGTTGCGGTAGGCGCGGTTCGCGCCGGGCAGGTGTCCCTCGTGGCGTGAGATGCAGGCGTCGGCGATTGGCACGATGAACCCGCGCAGCGGATCGTCGGCCGGTTCGTCCGCCGCGGGCTGCGACGGCGGCGCCGCCTGTTCCTGCTGGACGGCCCGCGCTTGTTCCTGTGCCTGCGCTTGTGCCTGATCGGCCGACGCTCCGACGGTGCGCTGCTGCTCGTCGGTCTGAGCGCTGGCTTGCGCAGCAGCTTGTGGCTGCGATTGCTCCTGCTCGGTGGCCTGTTGCTCTACGATCAGGTTCGCGCCGCCGCCGGGCGCAGCCTGTGCCGGAGCGTCGTCCGAGCCGGTGGCCTGGACGACGGCCACCACCGCGGCCGCGACAAACACGGCAACGGCAAGGGAGATGTAGAGCCAGGTTGGGCCGATCAGCCATCCGGACTGATCGTGGGAGGACGCGCGGCGACGGCGAGGGGGCTGGGCCCCGGACCCAGTTCCCTGGGCGGTCCAGGGGCTATCGGAGCGGCGGATAGCCTTCCTCCTCAAGCGCGGCGTCGATCTGGTCTATGGTCGTGACGGCGGCATCGTAGTCGACATCGACGCGGCGCTCTTCGACGTTGACGGCGACGCCGGCGACGCCGGCGAGCGCCGAGAGCGCGCCGGTGATCGCGTTGGCGCAGTGGTCGCAGGAGATGTCGGGCGCGGTGCGGGTCAGGCTGGCGGTCGCGGCCATGGCGATTCCTCGTTCAAGTTGCGGTGATTCGACTCTAGGTTATGCGAAGCGACGGCCAATCGCCGACTCGGCGGGCGTGAACGCGGCATGCAGCGCCTCGGCATGGGCGCGGAGCGCGGCGCGATCGTCGAGCGGTTCGAGCGCGGGCGCGTCGGCGCCGTAGCGCCGCTCGAGCGCGAGCGCGATCAGGCGGTCGGCGAGTCGGGGATTCTTGGGCAGCACGGCGCCGTGCAAGTAGGTGCCGAAGGCGTTCTTGCGCTGCGCGCCTTCGAGCCCGTCGCCGCCGTTGTTGCCGAAGCCGCTGACGACGCTGGCGAAGGCCTGCTGGCCCTCATTGAGATAGGTGCGGCCGCCGTGATTCTCGAAGCCGACCACGGTCTCGCCCTCCCAGATCGCGACGACGTTGCCGACGCAGCGCCGGATCGACGGTCCCGGATGCGCGGCCACGGCGTCGAAGACGGCGATACCCTCCATGATCTCGCCGTCCCAACCCCGATAGTGCTGACCGAAGAGCTGAAATCCGCCGCAAACGGCGAGAACGACGCCGTCGTCCTCGACGAACTCGCGCAACGCCGCGCCGCGTCGATGCAAGTCGGACTGCACGCGGCGTTGTTCGCGGTCCTGTCCCCCGCCGACGAGAACGATGTCCGCGTGCTCGGGAGACCAGCGGTCACCGATCCCGACGGGCGTCACGTTGGCGTCGATGCCGCGTGTCTGACAACGCCGTTCGAGCGCTCGGGCATTGCCGCGGTCGCCGTAGAGATTGAGCAGCTCGGGATAGAGCACGGCGACATTGAGGACCCAGTCGACGGACATCAGGCCACGTCCCACAGTCTTGACGCGCCCATCTGGCCAAGCCGGCGGCGGACATCGAGCATTGCCGTGTAGGTAGGCAGGATGACCAGCCGCTCGTGCTCGGCGACCTGGCTGAGCGCGCGGTTCAGGATCTCGTCGATGTCCCTGGTTGCCTCGGCGCAGGGCGCCGGGAACCCGGCGTACTCCAGCCGTAGAGCCATGTCGGCGGCGCGGTCGCCGCCGACGAACAGCGAGCGGCAGTGCGGCGCCTGCGACTCCCAGTCGACGTCCCAGATCCAGGAGACATCCTCGCCGTCGGCGATGCCGTCATTGAGCAACACCAGCAGGTGATGACGTTCGCCCGGAGTCTGCAGGGTGCGCAGCGCCTGGTTGAGACCGGAGGGATTCTTGCCCAGCAGGACGCGGACTCGGCGGCCACTGACGAGCAGGTCCTCCTGGCGTCCGAAGGCCGCTTCGTGCGACTCCAGGGCGCGGCAGATCGTGTCCGGACCGACTCCGAGCGCAGTCGCTGCGGCCGCGGCGGCGAGGGCGTTGTAGACGCTGTACAGGCCCTCAGCCGGCAGCGCGACGCCTTGCTCGCCCTCGGGAAGGCGCAAGGTGAAGGCGATCCCCTCCTTGCCCGATCCGATCTGATCGGCGGCGACCTGCGGGGTTGGACGCTGTGCGCCACCGTCGGTGTGCCAGCGGCCGAGCTGGGCGAAGTAGCGGCGCGAGTAGCGGAAGTCGTCCTGCGTCGTTGGGTCCCAGACCGCGTCCATGACTTCGCCGTCGGGAGCGGGCGGGATGTCGGGATCTTCGATGCCAAAGCGGAGGCAAGCGCCGGACCAGTGCGACTCCAGCGACGCGATTAGCGGATCGTCGACGTTGAGCGCGATCGTCGCGTCGCGGGGCACGTCGCCAAGGGCGTCGGCCCAGCGCAGGGCGATCGATTCGATCTCACCGTAGCGGTCGAGCTGATCGCGCATCAGGTTGGTGAACACCGCGACCGAAGGCGGGGCAGCGGCGGCGATCTCCGACAGGGCGGCTTCGTCGGCCTCGAACACGGCGGTGGCGCGGTTGGGCAGGGCGCCGAGCGGGCTGGCGGCTTCGACGAGCGCGGCAGTGACGCCGCGCATCAGGTTGGAGCCGGAATGGTTGTGGATCACGGCGCGGTCGTCGGCGCGCAGGATGCGGGCGAGCATGGCGGCGGTGGTGGTCTTGCCGTTAGTCCCGGTGATCAGCGCGGCGGCCGAGAGCTGGCCGGCCAGCGCGTGAGGCGCGCCGCCGTGCAGTCGCTCGACGACGAGTCCGGGCATGGCGGTGCCTCCGGAACCAAGCGTGCGCATCGCGAGCCGCGTGGTCTTGCCTGCGAGGACGGCGGCAGTGAGTCGGGCGGCGTTCACGGCTTTGACTGTATCGCCCCTGAGGTCATGCCCCGGAGCTGGGATCGAGCCGCGGCGACGGACCCTGGCCGAGAGCTTTGAGGATCTGTTCGAGGCCGACGACTCCCAGCAAGCGGCCCCGCTCGACCACGGGCAGGACGAAGGTGCGCTCGCGCTGCAAGCGGCGCAGAGCCTCGTCGGCGCGGGCGTCCGGGCCCAGCGGCTGGACCTGGCTGGCGTCGAGCATGATGTCGCGCAATCGGTCGGTCTGATAGCGCTCCTCGTCGAGCAGAATGATCTGCACGGCGGATGCGATTCCGATGGCGACCCCGCCCTCGGTGACGATGAAGACATCCTGCTGATTGAGCTGTGAGCGGGACGGGGCCAGGATGCGAACGGGCAGCTCCGCCTCGGCCGTGCGTGCGACCGGCGGCTCGAGCATCAGCTCGCCGACGCGCAGACCGGCGAGGTCGCGTTCGAGTTCGGCCGCCTTAACGCCCTGCGCGGCCTGAGTCATGAGCAGGAAGCCAATCAGCGCGACCCAGAGCGAGTTGAGGCCGGCGTCGAAGATTGCGGCGTCCGTGACGATGCCACCCAGCCCGTAGAGGATCATGATCGCGCCGAGGATCTGGCCCAGCCGCGCGGAGGCGCGCGTGGCGCGGTGACGCGAGCCGGTGATCCGCCAGACCACCGAACGCAGCACGCGTCCGCCGTCGAGCGGGAATCCGGGCAGCATGTTGAACCCGGCGAGGAAGCAGTTGAGGATGCCGAGGACGAAGACGATGTTGTGCAGCGCTGTCTCGGGGGTCAGCGCGAAGATTGCGACGATCAGGAAGATCGCGCCCAGGGCGACGGAGGCGAGCGGCCCGACGACCGCAATCCAGAACTCCTGCCCGGGGCGCTGTGAATCCTCGCGAATCAGCGAAACGCCCCCGAAGAAGAAGAGCGTGATCGAGGACACCTCCATGCCGTAGCGGCGAGCCACGAGCGAGTGCGCGAGTTCGTGGATGAGCAGCGACAGGAAGTAGACCGCGCCTCCGACCACTCCGTAGAGCCAGCGCTCCGCGCCGCCCAGTCCGTCGAGATCGTCGGGCAGGATCCGAGCCTGTGTGGCGATCACGAAGACGAGCAGTGCGAAGACCAGGAAGAAGGACAGGTCGAGCCGGATCGGGATGCCCAGCACCTGGCCGACCTTGATGCCGTTGCCGCCGAAGAATCCGAATCTCATGTCTCCAGCATATGTACACCGGAACGGCTGCGGGCGAGCGGACTACGGCCCGGGATTGAGCAGGCCGAGCTCTTGAAGCGCGTTAGTGAGGCCGCCGAGCGTGGGGAGGTGGATGTCGGGCTTCACGGCGGGATCGCGCTTGTCGCCGACCTGGACGGAAGCGGCGAAGTTCGCGTGCTGAGCTCCGAGGACATCCGCCTCGGGCGTGTCGCCGACGAACGCGGTCTCCTCGGCGGTCACGTCCAGCGCATCGAGCGCCGCGCTGAAGATCGCCTGGCCGGGCTTCCAGCTCAGCACCTCGTCGGACCAGATCCAGTGATCGATCCAGCGATCGAATCCGCGCGCGACGAGCGCAGCTTCGACGCGTCGCCCCGGGGCCAGGCCGGTGTTGGAGACGACGGCGAGCCGCAGTCCATGCCGTTTCAGGCAATCGAGCTCGGCTTCGACTCCGCCGATGATCTCGGGCGGTTCCCAACTCGCGCTCTCGCCGATCGCCTCTGCGAGCACAGTCAACAGCTCGGGGCTCTCCACGGTGTTTGGGCACTGCCGCAGCATCGATCGTCGAACCGCATTGAAGCGGTCGTCGCCGGACAGGTCGACGTTGGATTGGTGCGCAACGACCAATGCGTCGATCGCATCACGGATCGCGACCGGCACCGCCTCAGCGGCGGTCTCTCCCGCGCCGGCCTGCTCGTAGGCGGTGCGCAGCATGCGCTCTCGTCGCTGCATGCGCCGCCGCCCGCCACCGGGCGCGTCCGCGATCAGCGTGCCCCAGAGATCAAGGGCAACGGCTCGAATGAGGCGGGGTTGGGGCAATGGATGAACGTCAGCGTCTGGGCATCAACCGGATGACGACGGCTTGTCTTCGTCGGACGAGGTCGAGCTGACAGTGGCTTCGTCCGAGTCTTCGTCTTCTCCCTCTTCCCCGGCGGGAGTGCGGGCTTCCTCACGGAACTCGCGCAAGCCTGTGCCGAGCGCCTTGCCGACGCCGGCGAGGCGTCCGGCGCCGAACACGACGAGGACGACGATGACGACCACGATTGCTTCGACAGGACCAAACCCGATCAGTGCCATACCGAACTCCTGCTGTGCCGCCGGCGCTCAGCGCGCGCCGCTCGCTGGGTGCGGCGCGTCGCCTCGGTCTACCTCGTCGTCAACCGTGCGGCGACGAGGCCCGGTACGGGCGGCCTGTTGGTTAGCTTATCAGTGTTCCCCAGCTTGGGCGGAGCTTGATTATGCTTCCAGCTTCTCGACGAAGATGCGCATGATGCCGCCGCAGATCTTGTCCTCACCGTCGACCGGTTCGGTCAGGTCGACGGTGACCATGCGGGCCGCGCCGTCCTCCAGGGTGTCCATGGCTTCCTGCCAGACTTCGGCCTCGCCGCAGCCGCCGCCAATGGTGCCGACAAACGAGCCGTCCTCGCGGACGAGCATTTTGGCGCCGGTCTTGCGCGGCGTCGAGCCCAGGGTCTGGGCGACGGTGGCCAGCGCCACGGGCGCGCCTCCGTCGAACGCGGTGGACATCGCTTCAAAGACCTCGTCGTGCGGCATGGTGGTTCCCTGCTTCTCTCCGCGATCAGTCTAGCGGCGCGTGGTCGCCAGCAAGCGTCCGTACTCCGACATCGGCTGCGCGCCGCCGCCGCGACGGACGAGGATGATCTCGCCGAGCACCGAGACGGCAATCTCCTCGGGGGTCTCAGCGCCGATGTCGAGGCCGATCGGGGTGAACACCTTGTCGAGTTTGTCCGTGTCCACGCCGTCTTCGGCCAGGTGCTGGAGCACCGTTCGGGTGCGGCGCTTGGAGCCAATCATGCCGACGTAGCCTGCGCCGCGCTCTGCCACGGTGCGCAGGGCGAGCTCGTCAACCTTGTGCCCGCGCGAGACCAGCACGATGTATGTGTTGGCCGTGATCGGGAAGCGCTCGAGCTCTTCGGCGAAATCGCCGCAGATGACCTGGGCCTCGTAGGGAAAACGCGCTTCGTTGGCGTAGTCTTCACGGTCGTCGATGATTGCGACTTCCATGCCCAGCATCGCGCCGAGCTGTCCGACGGCGAGCCCGACGTGTCCGCCGCCGACCACGAGCAGCGTGGCGGCCGGCTCGACCACTTCGACCAGGATCTCGACGATCGCGTCTGCGGCTTCGATTGCGCGGCGGCCTTCGACCGGTTCGCCGGAGGGCGTGAAGGCGCAGGTCTGGACGACGTGTCGGGGGATGGCGTCGCGGGCGAACGCGACCACGGCCGGCTCGAGCGGTCCGCCGCCGAGGTCGCCGAGCTGTCGGTCGGCGTAGACGAGCATCTTGGCGCCCGGCGCGATATCGACGCCGTCGGTCGCGCCCATCACCGTGCACGACGCAACGGCTGGCCCCTCACGGGCGGCTGTCAGTAGCGCGCGTGCAATCTCGGCGGAGTTGGCCATGAGTTCAGGATACGCCGCCATCTTGACTACAGACTCTTGTGCGAGGGGCGGGTCATACCCGCGGCAATCGATATACCATTTCCATACGCAGACCGCGTGCATCGCGCTGCGGCTGCGTGGGGATCGATAGCAGATCGCCCAGTAACGGATGGGCGGGAACAGCTGTCAATGCCGTGCCCAACGCGTCTGTGATGACGGCCTGCGGGACACGGCCGCCGAACTGTCGCTCCACCTTTTCGAAGAACGTCCGTGCCCAGGGTATGTATTGGCCGATCACGTCCAGGCGTTCAGCGACACCCTCCGTTCGGGCTTTCGGATACGACATCGGTTGCGCATGATTGAGTCCCCAGAAGCAGATCTCGCGGTGAGCCTCACGGACCTTGTCATGCAGGGCAGGATCACGCGTCAGGAGCTCGTCAACCTCGGCGATCTTCCGCACCATTCCCGCCGACTGGCGGCTGAGTTTCCGATGGACTTCGAGTTGGTTGGTCTTTGACAACGCCTGGTAAGAACGCGCTTCACCGGAACGGAATGCGTCGATTGCTGCGCGACTGGGCACGGGAAAGACTGTGTTGGCGCGCAGGGGTCTCAGCAGGCGGCGCGCCTCGTGGTCTACCTGGCGAGTCGGCTGTTCAGCATCGGGCAACCCGATCGGCATGCCCAACAGGATCTGCGAAGCGTCGCCCCATGAATCCACAAGCAATGACAGGTTGGGAAACAGTCGAGCGTCCGCGCGACGCGCGACGCTGCCTTCTATTCGCACTGCGAACCATGAGCCCCTGCTCACATTTGCCCCTACGGCAATCATTGATGACACCTCGCCGATGCTCTCGGGCTGGGAAGTCGAGTGAGGTTCCGCATGAATAAGGG
>JAPPBK010000356.1 GCA_026705105.1 Chloroflexota bacterium
CCTCGATTGGCTGGAAGAACGGATAGAGACCGGCGGCGCGCGCCTGGTCGGCGAGCTGGAAGTGCGAGATCCGCTCGAATATGTCGGCCGTACCCGCTTCTCGCTGGTGACCGTCCATCTCCTCCATGCGCAGGCCGGCGGCCTGGGCCAACTCACTCAGCGACGGCGCGTCCGACTGCGTCTGGGTCATCGCCGTTCACGCTCCCTCGCACCTGTCTGTTGCGACTCTGTCGCAATGCTCGCGCAGTCTCGCATCGCGTTGAGACTGGCGTGTACCCGCGAGTGTACGCGACCTGCTCCGACACCCCGGCGGCTGTGCGCCTCGCAATCCGAAAGTCGAGCTCTACACCGCTGTGCAAGGTCGACTAGAGTGATATCGGGTGCGTCGGCGGCGCGGCCAACGACATCATGAGAGTGCAGCCAAAGCCAGCTGCGGCCTCAATGGCCGCGCTCTTCCTCTTGCTCCTGCTGTTCAGTCTGACCTGGCCCGGTCACGGCGTCTGGTTGCTGATCATCGGTGTTCCGCTCGTACTGGCCGGCGTCGCGCTCTGGTGGCGAGATCGAATCGACGCCCAGACGCAGACGACCCGACATTCGCACGAATCTCCCTTTGCTAACGTCTCCGCGTACGGACTGACCGGCGCGTCACTCCGCGCCACCCGACGAGCCGACCACGGAGTCCCGGCGTCGATGCTGCTTGCGCCAATCGGAGCGCTTGCGATTCTTCTCTTCATCGGGGGCGCCCTCGGCGCCGATGATCCGGCTGTCGATAAGACCGAGACAGTGTTGCGGAACGGCGTCACCGCGATTGACCGAAGCGGCGACGGAGAGTCACGCAGCGCGGTGACAAGTCCTCGTCAGTTGCAGCCTGTCCAGACGGCTCAGCAGGGGTCGATTGATAGCAGCGTCTCCGCGACCGAGGTCAGCCCTCCGGCAAACACGCAGCGCCTTGCGTTGGGCCAATCCTCCCAATCCACGCAGTCCTTGCAGTCCACCCAGTCCAGCGCGGTTGTGAAACCAATCGTGGTTGCCGCGCCAACCCCGGCCTCGGCAGCCTCGCAGGACGCGGGAAGTGACGAAGTTGCGTTGCCGCAATCGGCAAACACGTTCGAGTACGTCGTGGAGGACGGCGACACGCTCTACGACATCGCGGAACGCTACGACACCACGGTCAACAAGCTGATGGAACTGAACAGTCTCGACAGCTTCAGCTTCATTCATCCGGGCGATGTGTTGCTCGTACCGCAAGATGGAGACGGTGGTGACGAGTCGTAACCCCGATTGCACCGAGTCAGGCGTGAAGCGTGACGTTGACGAGCCGCGCCGCGCGAGCTTGTTCGTCGGCGTGGTACGAGCTGCGAACCATCGGCCCCGACTCCACGTGTCGGAATCCCAGTCCCAAGGCTTCTTCGCGAATCGAGTCAAACTCCTCCGGCGGCGCATAGCGATCAACGGGCAGGTGCTTCGGCGAGGGCCGGAGGTACTGTCCAACGGTCAGCAGTTCGACGTTCACCGAGCGTAGATCGCGCAGCAGCTCCGACACTTCGTCTCGCTGCTCGCCCAGGCCGAGCATGAAACCGGTCTTGGTCGGGATCTGCGGGGACCATTCCGATGCCCGACGCAGCAACTCCAGTGATCGCTCATACCGAGCTTGAAATCGCACCGTCGGATACAGCCGTTGAACGGTCTCGACGTTGTGATTGAGCACGGCGGGCCCGGCCTGAAGCACCGTTTCTAACGCATTCCGGTCGCCGAGAAAGTCAGGAGTCAGCACTTCAACCGCTGTCTGCGGCCGCCGGCGCCGGATCAACTCGATGCAGGAAGCGAAGATCTGCGCGCCGCCGTCCTCAGCGTCGTCTCGATTGACTGAGGTGATGACGACGTATGCGAGGTTGAGCCGATCGACCGCCTCGGCCAGTCGGCGCGGCTCGGTCCAATCCAGCGGTCCCGGTTTGGTGCGCCGCCACCGATGGCGGGGCCTAGTGGGACGCACCAACGGAGGCATGAT
>JAPPBK010000440.1 GCA_026705105.1 Chloroflexota bacterium
GAGAACCAGCGGGCTTGCTCCAGCGTCGAGAGACCGGGACAGTCGTCGCGCACGAAGTCCGTGACCTGCAGCAACTCGACGCCCTCCGGTGCATCAAGCTCCCATTCTGCGGTCGACTCTGGCGACGTGGGCCGCCGCGGTTCGATGCAGATCGCCTCCGGCGTCTGGTCGTCCCGGTACTCGACAATGAAGATCTTGTCGCCGAAGTCGCAGGTGTCCGGCCGCGCGCCGTCGCGCTCGTAGACGCGCCAGACATCCGGATTGTCGACGCTCGACACGTAGACCGCGTAGCGACCGTGGTAACGCTCGGACGGATGCACGTCGCAGATGCGGCCAGAGAACTGCGGCTGGATCGGACCGTCGTAGAGCGGCTGTGGGTAGACGGAAGCGGAGCCGTGCGCGGGCGGCCCGTCGTTCTGGTTGCGGGGGCGCTCGGCTCGCTCGCGCATCGCAGTCCAGGAGGCGCGCACCGTCTCCGCGCGCAGCAGGTCGTCGCCGCCGAGCGAGACGCCGAGCAGCGAGCCGTCGCACAGGTCGATCAGCGGCGACCCGTGCCGTCCATTGCCGGTCGGCTCGACGCGCAGCACTCGCTCGGTCAGTTCGGTCACGTTGAGCACGGTGAGCAAGAAGCGGCCGGCGTTGCCGGCGGGATAGGTGAGCAGGTGGACGTTGCCGTCGATCAGGCCCGCGCCGGTCGAGCCGAACTGCGCGGTCGAGCCGAGCTCCGCTTCCTGGTCGCGATCAAACAGCTCGACCAGTGCCAGGTCGTTGCGCGGATCGCTCGCGACCCGTACGACGGGGAGGGACAGCTCACCGCGCGAGACCACTCCCCACGGCGCGCCGTCGGGCACGCGGGCGAGATTGACCAGGAACTGCCGACTTCCGACATGGACCGCCGTTCCCGTCCCCGCCAGGGAGTTGAATTGCCAGGCGTAGAGCTCATGCGGATCGCGGTACTGGCAGGTCAGCGCCGGTCTCGGCGCATGGGCGGCGACCGCGGTGGATTCGGCAGGCAGGCTCACCGACCATGAGATTGGGGCCGTCTCACGCCAACGCCTCGAGTCGACCGCCGGGCCGAGCCATCCGCCGTCCGGTCCGCAATAGATCGCGCCCTGGTCGAGCAGGCACACCCGTACCGCATTGGACTCAGCGTCGATCCGAGCCACGATCTGAATCGACACCTCAGTGGTTCCGAGCTCGCTGGGCGCCTCCGTTTCCGGGTCGAACTGCAGCGGCACCAACCAGCGCTCGTCTCCTGCGGCGATCCTGATCGCCACCGGCGCGAAATCGGCGCCGACCGACCAATCCTGCCAGAACGACGCCACAGGGGAGTCCGCCGCAGGAGTGATGCCGGCATACGACTTTCTCGACCAGGTTCCGACCAACAGAGCGTCGTCTGCGCCGATCAGCGTCGCGCCGAGATCGACGCCCGCGGCCTGCGGCGTCGCGAAGTCGAGGCGCAGCGAGTACTCGCTCACTCCGGGGCAATCGGGCTCGGGATCGCGCACCGAAACGCGCAGCGAGCCGAATGCTTGCGTCGACCCATGCAATACGCGGGGGCTGGCAAGGATGGAGCAATCGCCGGTCGAAGGAGGATCAGCCGCGATCGCTTCGAGCGCCGCCACATAGGTGAACCCGTTGTCGAAGTCGTCGGGACCGGACGCGCCGCAGACGCCGATCTGACGCCAGCCGGCGCGCTCCAGGTCAGCGCGCACCTCGGCCTCATCAGCAATCGCGGAGACTGCGATCCACCAATCCGCATCTAGCTCGGAGCAGTCGACATCCTGCGGTGGTTCGGGCCCGTAGTGCCAGACCAGGCGGCCTGCGGCTCGCAGTGCGGGAGGCACGGAGAGCGGGATCAGCGGCCAACGGGGCCAGGCGTCGTTGATTTCCTGCAGCGACCGTATGAGCGCCGCGCCGGAGTAGGTATAGGACCAGATGGAGCCGCCGGCCCAGGTGACGCCGATTACCTCTCCGCAGACGTCGAACACCGGCCCGCCGCTGTTCCCGCCTCGAACCACCGCCGAGGTCTGGATGTTGTCGTCCCAGACCTGGCTCACCACGCCGCCGCCGGAAATCGTCAACGCCTCGCCGCCGGGATAGCCGATCAGGTAGACCGGTTCACCAACGTCGTCCGTGGTCGGATCGCGCAGCCGGAGAGCGGGTACGTCTTGCACCAGGCCCGGCGAGTCTACTTCGAGCAGGGCGAGGTCGAATTCTGGAACGGCACCGATCACCGCTGCGCCAATCGTCCGATCGCCATGAATCAGCGAGACGAACGGCGGCCGACTCTCGATCACGTGATAGGCAGTGACGTATCGGCCATCGCCGATATGAAATGCCGTGCCAAAACTCGACGATGTCTCCACCTTCCAGGTCGCTGCGAGCATCCGCTCGAAGTCGGGGGCGCAGGAGCCCGAAGGCTGGCCGGCGTTGGCATTGGGGGAGGCTGCGTCGGACACGTAGCGGATCGCCGCGACATCGATTGGCGCGGTCCAGGAGACCTCGCTGCTGGCCACCCATGCATCTCGGGGCGCTCGCTCAAGATTGAGGTAGCGAGCTCTCGGGCAGATGGTCTGTCCGTCGTCCGTGCGCAGACAGAACTCCAGCACGCCGTTGTGGTCAAGACGAGTGACGATCTGCCCGCTGAAGTCGTAGCGAGGCTCGGGCGCCCGAGGATCCTGGGCGAGGCCGATGCCTGCAATCAGAGCGGCGGCTCCGGCCAGCGCCAGAATGGAAACAAGGACATGTCGGGCGCGGCGGCGGAGGAAGTGCATCTCCGCCAGCGTACGAGACTACTGCGCTCGGTAGCGAACGAGCTGACGCTTGATCCCGCCGACATGCAGCGAGTTCGGCACCATCTGCGGCTCACCGGCCAGCTCCAGGTTGGGCAGGATCGGCAGCAGCGCGTGGAAGATGGCGCGCATCTCCCAGCGAGCCAGGTTGGCGCCGAGGCAGAAGTGCTCGCCGTAGCCGCCGAAGGCGAAGTGATCGTTCGGGTCGCGGCGAATGTCGAACTTGTACGGGTCCGGGAAGACCTCTTCGTCTCGGTTGGCCGACGGGTACCACATGACGATCGAGTCGCCCTTGTGCAGCGTCTTGCCGCGCAGCTCCAGGTCTTCGGTCACGGTGCGCTGGAACTGGATGACGATCGAGGTCCAGCGCAGAATCTCCTCAACGGCGGAGGGCACCAGTTCAGGATTGGCGACGAGGTCTTCAAGCTGATCCGGGTGGTCAATCAGCGCCTTGACGCCGCCCGTAATCGAGTTGCGAGTGGTTTCGTTACCCGCGCCGAGCAGCAGGCGGAAGTATGACGAAATCTCGCGCGGCGAGAGCTTGTAGCCGTCGATGTCCGCGCGCAGCAGGTCGCTGAGCAGGTCGTCGCCAAGGCCGTTGGCCTGTCGGTCGCGGACCATGTCCTCGTTGTAGAGATTGAACTCGAGATTGACGCGACGGATCGTCTGTTCGCGATCCTCGCCCGGCAGGCGGAACTCCGGATCGGCCGCTCCGCCGGCGGTTTCGGTCCAGTGGAAGATCTGGTCCCAGTCCTCCTCCGGTACACCGCCCATGTCGCAGATAGCGGCGACCGGGAGTTTGGCGGTCAGTTCGTGCACCACATCGACGGCCGACCGTGACCCTCGCTCGGCGAAGTCCGCAACCATCGAGTCGGCGAAGTCCGACACGTAGTTGTCCGCCATATCGGCGAAGTGGTCTTCCAGTTTCTTCATCATCCGCGGCGTGAAGTGATGCGCGACCAGGCTACGGTGCTGGCGATGCTCGGGCGGGTCCATGAAGATGAAGTCGGGCGGGTCGGACGGGTGACCGCCGTAGCGGTTGGCGTTGATCTCACGTCCCCGCTCGCCGATGCCGATCGACTCCGTGTCGTTCATCCGCAGGATCTGCGTGTTCGAGAACAGCTCCGGATGGGAGGAGATGTAGCGGATGTCGGCGTGCTTGGTGATTGCCCAGAACGGCTCGAAGTTGGGTCGCTGGTACCAGTAGACCGGCGCCTCACGGCGCAGGATGTCCCACTCCTCCCAGGGATAGCCGTGATCGACATAGAGCGAGGTGTCGGTGATGTTCAGCGTGTCAAGCGTCAGTGCATTTCGTTCAGCGGTAACCATTCGGGGCCTCCAAGATCATCCCGGGCGGCGGGATCACCATGAAGATACTTGTTTCGGCGCGTCGAAGAAACGTCAGGCCGGGCGGTGGCGGACCATCTGGCGCTTGATCCCGCCGACGTGGAGGAAGGCGATCACGTTCTCAGGCGGAGCGACGAGTTCCAGGTTCGGCAAGATCGGCCGCAGGGCGTGGAAGATCGCGCGCATCTCCCAACGGGCGAGGTTGGCGCCCAGGCAGAAGTGCTCTCCGTAACCGCCGAAGGCGAAGTGATCGTTCGGGTCGCGCTTGATGTCGAACCGGTACGGGTCCTCGAAGACATCCTCGTCGCGGTTGGCCGAGGGGTACCAGAGCACCACCGACTCACCCTTGCGGATCGTCTGGCCGCGCAGTTCGACATCTTGCACGGCGGTCCGCTGGAACTGGATCACGATCGAGGTCCAGCGCAGGATCTCTTCAACCGCCGACGGCACCAGCGATTCGTCGTCGATCAACATCTGCATCTGGTCCGGGTGGTCGAGCAGCGCCTTGACGCCGCCGCTAATCGAATTTCGGGTCGTTTCATTGCCGGCTGCGAGCAGCAGCACGAAGTAGCCGTGAATCTCACCGGGCGACAACGACCGGCCGTCGATCTCGGCGCGCAGCAGGTCGCTGAGCAGGTCGTCACCCAGTCCGTCGCGCTTGCGCTGCTCGATCAGCTCGTTGTTGTAGCGGAACCACTCGACGCCGACGCGCTCGGTCGCCTGGCTTGGCGACTCGCCGGGCAGGCGGAACTCGACGTCGTCGGCGCCAACGAGCACTTCGGTCCACTCGAAGATCTGGTCCCAGTCTTCTTCGGGCACGCCGCCCATCGCGCAAATCGCGGCGACCGGCAGCTTAGCCGACAGCTCGTGGACGAGATCGACGGCCGAGCGTGAACCCTTCTCGGCGAAGTCGGCGACCACCTTGTCGGCGAAGTCGGAAACGTAGTTCTCGGCCATGTCGGCGAAGTGGTCCTCGAGCATCTTCATCATGCGCGGGGTGAAGTGTCGCGCGACAAGGCCGCGGTGCTGTCGGTGCTCGGGCGGGTCGAGGTAAATGAAGTCGGGCGGATCGTCCGGATGGCCGCCGGTGCGGTTGGTCGACCGCTCGCGTCCTCTTGAGGCCGTGCCCAGTTTCGAGGCCGTGTTCAGCCGCAGCATCTGGGAGTTGGAGAACAGCTCCGGGTGCGACGAGATGAAGCGAATGTCCGCGTGCTTGGTGATCGCCCAGAAGGGCTCGTATCCGGGGCGTTGGTACCAGTAGACCGGAGCTTCCTGGCGCAGTAGGTCCCACTCGGCCCAGGGATAGCCAATGTGGCGGTAGCGGTCGGAATCGGTGATGTCGACGGTATCGACGGTCAGTGCGGGCGCTTCGGCGATAACCATGGGTGTCCTCCAACGTCCCATCGCGGATGGGAGGTGCTCCGTCTCTTCACAGACAGACTAATGCCGCCGCCTTAGACTTTGCCCGAAGTTGCGGGATGCCCAACAGACGAAGGAGCGGACCGATGGCAGAAGTGATGCGACCCGATGGCACGATCATTCACTACGAGGTCTACGGCGAGGGCAACAGCGAAATTCCGCTGCTGCTCTTCGCGCCGGGCGGCGTCAACTCGCAGATCGAGTTCTGGCAGCGCTCGATCATCAATCCGATCGAGGCGTTCTCGAACGAGTTCACCGTGATCGGCATGGATCAGCGGCATTGCGGCCAGTCGAAGACCGGGCTCACGGCCTTCAACTACGAAGAGGCGATGAAGGACCAGATCGCCGTACTCAACGACCTCGGTGTCGCTCGCGCGCACGTGATGGGTGGTTGCATCGGTTGCGCCTACGCGCTGCGACTCGCCGACCAGGCCCCGGCGCGCGTCGCCGGGGTCGTAATGCAGGATCCCGTGGGGCTGGACGAGACGAACTCGCCCGAGACGTTCTACGACATGTTCAACCCCACGATCCGGCTGTGCCGCGCGGAGGGCCTGGAGGCGGTAATCGAGGCCGCGCAGCGCGATCCGATTTTCATGCAGAACAACGAGGCCGGGCCGTTCGCGCAGCGCATCCACGATGAGCCCCTGTTCGCCGACGCGGTGCGCAGCATCCGCCGCGAGGGCTACATCGCCCTGGTGGTCGAGTTCCGCGATGGGATGTGGCCGCCGGTTGAGCCCTACTTCGCGGTCAACGAGGTCGCCGTCCAGCGGACCTACTCGCCGATGCTGGTGATCCCCGGCGCGGACCCGTTCCATCCGACCGGGATCGGGCATCGCATCTGCAACGAAGCCCCCAACGCCCGCTGCCTCGACGTCGACGCGCGCGCTCCGGAGAAGCTCCCGGCCACGCTCGACGCGATCCGCCAGTTCTTGCGGGATTGCAGCTAACAGAGTGCTGAACCACCTGGTTCCCGTCATTCCAGGCTCTGCCTGGAATCTCGTTTCCTCTGTTGCCTTCACTGGTCAGGCGAGATTCCCGCCTTCGCGGGAATGACGAGTTGTTGAGTGCCGTCGGCATAGAGTGAGACACACCCCGGTTGAGGCAGTCGATGCAAAGGAACACACGCGATGCAGTACGAGATTCT
Source organism: Chloroflexota bacterium (assembly GCA_026705105.1). Lineage (GTDB taxonomy): Bacteria > Chloroflexota > Dehalococcoidia > Bin125 > Bin125 > Bin125. The sequence continues at coordinate 6,706 of JAPPBK010000440.1, forward strand.
CCACCGACCGTCATACGCCCTCGGACGGATTGAGCTGGCATCGGGCGAGCAGATACAGGCCGAGGCCGGAGCGATGGTCTCGATGTCGGCCAGCATCTCGATTGAGACCGGGATGCGAGGCGGGCTGTTGGGCGGACTGAAACGCTCGGTCCTAGGCGGCGAAAGCTTCTTCATCAACACCTTCACCGCCGAGCAATCAGGCGAAGTGACGATCGCGCCCGGACTCCCGGGCGACATCCAGGTGATTGAAATGAGCGGCGGCTCGGTACTCGTGCAGTCGGGTTCGTTCCTGGCGGCGACGAACGACATCGAAGTAGACACGTCCTGGGGTGGCGCCAAGAGTTTCTTCTCCGGCGAAGGATTGATCCTGCTGCGCTGTAGCGGACACGGGTTGCTATTCCTCTCCAGTTACGGCGCGATTCACCTCAAGGAACTGAATGTCGGCGAGCAGTACACCGTGGACACGGGACACATGGTCGCCTTCGACGAATCGGTCAAGTACAGCGTCGGGCGCTCGGGCGGTTGGAAGACCACGCTGCTCTCGGGCGAGGGGCTCGTCTGCAAGTTGGAAGGACCGGGCCGGTTCTACATGCAGACGCGCAGCCAGGACGCCTTCCTGAGTTGGCTGCTGCCCAGGATTCCCAAGCAGTCGTAGTACCTGGCTATACTCGTCGCCGCGTTTGTCGTACGCCGTCGTAGCCTGCCCGGATGGACTGGCTTGAGTTCGTCGCGCTGATCGGGGTCGGACTCGCGGTCGGCGTCTATGCGACGGCGGTGGGCGCGGGTGGGGGATTCCTGTTTGCTCCAGTGCTGCTCACCCGTCACGCGGAATCGAGCCCGGCCGAGGTGGCGATGGCCTCAATGTGCCTCGTCCTGGCGACTTCCGGACTGGCCGCCGCGCGGTTGGCGCGGGAGAAGCGGATCGACTACCGCGCCGTCGGAATGGCGGCCGCAATCGCTGTGCCGGCCGGCGTGATCGGCGCGACCGGGACAGCCCAGCTTCCTCGAGAGGTGTTTGCCGGCGGATTCGCAGTCCTGCTCGCCACGCTGGGCGCCTACTTGATCTGGCGGCCAACGGGTAACGCCGGACAGGTAGGGCAGCGCGGATGGCGACGGATGATCCGCGACGGACGCGGGGAGCTGTATCTCTACTGGATTCCGATCAGGCGCTCGCTGGGCGTGGTGGCGCTGACCTCGGTGCTCACGTCGATGGCCGGCATCGGCGGCGGCCTGTTCTTCGCCACGATCACGATTCGGGTCATGCGCATGCCGGCCTGGCTGGGCGTCCCGGCCTCGCACAGCATCGTGACCAGCATCGCCATTGCAGTGGTGATCTTTCACACCGCGACGCAGCACTTCGGCGATCCTCTGAACGACGTGCCGCCGCTCCTGATCGGCGCGTTGATTGCCAATCCGCTTGGCCTGCGCGTCGCCGCCCGGATTCGCGAGTCGATGCTCTCACGGCTGCTCGCGCTGGGCATGCTTGTTGTCGCTGTACGAGTGGCGTTCGAGGCGTTCTAGTCCAACGGGTCGACATCGACCGACCAGCCGCGGCCAAGTTCTACCTGCCTGAGCAGCGTGAGCGGATCGTCGCCAATCAGCAGGGCCTGGCGTCGCCACTGACTGCGCCGGCGAGCCGGAGAGGCCGGAGCCGGACCGAGAATCCGGGCAACGGAGCCTGGCGTTCGGTCGCGCAGTCTCGACAGATTGCGGACCATGCTCTCCGCCTCGGCGTCAGCCTCTGCCATCGAGGACCGGCTGACCGTGAGCCGCGCCATCCGCCCGAACGGCGGATAGTCGAGCCTGCGGCGCAACTCGATCTCGGCGGCATAGAAGGCGTCGTAATCGTGCGCCGCGGCGGCGATCACCGCGTAGTGATCGGGTGAGTAGGTCTGGAGGATCACCCGTCCTCCGAGCGCTCCACGGCCGGAACGGCCGGCGACCTGGGACAGCAACTGGAAGGTGCGCTCGGCGGCCAGGTAGTCGGACTCTCGCAGCGAGAGATCGGCGTTGACGACCCCCGCCACCGTGACGTGAGGCAGGTCGAGACCCTTGGCGATCATCTGCGTCCCGATCAGCACGCGGGAGCGTCGATCCGCAAACTCGGCGAGCAGCGCCTCGTGCGAGTCGGCCGACGAGGCCGTGTCGCGATCCCAGCGCGTGATTGGGATGTCTCCCCAGCGGCGCCGCACTTCAGCCTCGAGCTGGGCCGTGCCGAAGCTCATCGCGCCGATGCGCTCGTCCGAGCAGGAAGGGCATCGCACAGGGATTGGTTGTCGATCTCCGCATTCGTGGCATTGGAGATACGGACCGGGTCGATGCAGCGTCAGCGCAATCGAGCAACGCGAACAACCGACCGCCTCGCCGCAGGCTCGACAGACCAGCGCCGACATCCCGCGTCGATTGAGGAACAGCAAGACTTGTTCTTCGCGTGAGAGCGCATCCGAGATTGCCGCGTCGAGATCGCGGCCAAACACGGAGCGGACGCCGGCAGCGAGCTCGTCACGCAGATCGACGACGTCGATGATCGGTTGCGGGATGATCCGCGGGCCATCGGCGCCCGATTGCACCCGCTGCGTCAGGCGCAGCAGGGTACTGCGGCCGGCGCGGGCGTCGGCCATCGAGACCACGCTCGGCGTCGCCGAGCCGAGCAGTGTCGCCAGCCGACGGTCACGCGCCATCTCTCGGGCGATCGTGACGGCGTGGTACCGAGGCTGCGGGTCGGTCTGTTTGTACGTCCACTCGTGTTCCTCGTCGATGACCACGAGCGCCAGGTTCTTGACCGGCCCGAAGAGGGCGGAGCGGGCGCCGATCAGGATGCGTTTCTCTCCCGCATACACCTGCCGCCATTGCTCGCGGGCCTGGGCTCGAGCGAGTCCCGAGTGCCGAACGGCGACCTGATCCGGAAATCGGGCTTCGAAGCGCGCGATGGTCTGGGGCGCGAGCGCAATCTCGGGCACGAGCACGATCGCACCGCCGCCCGACGCCAGCGCGCGTTCGGCCGCCGCCAGGTAGACCTCGGTCTTGCCGCTGCCGGTCACGCCGTGAAGCAGGAACACGCGGCCGTCGTCGGACTCGAGTGAGCTGATGACCTCGTCGATGGCAGACTGTTGCTCGCTGGTCAGCTCCGGGGCAGGCGTCGGGTCGATGCGTCCCGGCGCCGCGGCGTCGTCTCGCCGGACCAGGTACCCGGCTCGCTCCAGCGTGTCGATGTCGGTGCGGGTTGCCGCGCTACCTCGTCTTGCTGCAACTTCGTCAATCGGCCCATCCGCCAACTGCCGCAGCAGTTCGAGTTGCCGACGCTCCGAGGCCGTGCGGCGAAGAGATGCTGCAATGGCGCGAGCGTCCTCCGGGGAAATGGCCAGCATGACGGTGTCGCCCCGGCGGACGGCGAGCGTGGTTCCGGCAAGCCATGAATCCAGCGCCTTGCGCCCGCCAAGCAGCCGCGCGGCGTCATCCGCCGCCAGGCCTTCCGGGTGATCGCACAGGGCGGCCAGGAGTTCGCCCGGTCTCGACCGCTTGCTCTGCGGCCAGTTGGCGATCACTTCTCGAAGCCGCTCTCTCGTTATGGAAAGTACAAGCCGCTTCGGGGTCGTCGGCGCAGCGGGCACGAGCGGGCGGAACGAGTCCGCCGAACGTCGCGGCCGCGTCGGCGTGCCGGGCGGCAGAAAGAGCTGCACGCAGGACGCCACCGGCGCGAGGTAGCGTTCCGAAATCCAGGCGACCAGATCGAGCTGGTCCGAAGTCAACAGCGGTTCGCGATCGAGCGCGCGCTCGATCATGCGCGGGTCGGCCACTTCGCTCTCGGCTGTCACCGCGAGCACGATGCCGATCGCCCACTGTGACCGCCAGGGGACGACGACCGACATCCCGCGGCGTAGCTCCATACCTCGTCGCGCCGCGTAGGTGAATGCGCCTCGTTGCGGGCTGCCGCTGAGGACGGCGACCTCGGCGTATCGTTCGCTCATTCGCGGAGTCCCCTAGCGGAGCAGGTGTTAGCGTCGCACTCGGAGCACGTGCGTTGCTTGAAGGTTGATGAATGGGAGGGTCAGATGTCCAGTGATCGGGCCAATGAGGAGGCCGATGCCCAGCCGTTTGATGGTATTCGGGTCGTCGAGTTCGGACAGTTCGTGGCCGTGCCGTTCGCCGCGCAGTTGCTGGCCGAAGGCGGGGCCGAGGTGATCAAGATTGAAGCGCTGGAAGGCGATCCGACCCGTCGCCTGGCCCAACTCGCGCCGATGGAATCGCGCATCTACCTCTCCCGCAACCGTGGCAAGCGGTCGCTGCCGCTGCATCTTCGGCATGAGCGAGCTGCGCAGATCATTGACGCGCTGCTCAGCCGTGCCGATGTCGCGCTAATGAACTTCCGTCCCGGTCTGGCCGCTCAAATCGGGCTCGACGCGGAGTCCCTGCGGGCGAAGTATCCCCGGTTGATCGTCGCCTCGGTGACTCCCTTTGGCCGCTACGGCCCGGACGCCGGCCTGGCCGGCATGGATATCGTGGTTCAGGCCCGCAGCGGACTCATGGTGGCGAACGGCCGACAGGGTGACGGTCGTCCATTGAGCGGCGACCCGGTCAGCGCCGACTATATGGCCGCAATGTCGCTGGCCT
>JAPPBK010000355.1 GCA_026705105.1 Chloroflexota bacterium
AGAACTCGGGAAACTTCGGGTGCGGCGACATCGTGGCGTAATCGGCGTCGCGTACGGCGAGCAATCCGCCCGATTTGAGCACCCGGCGCATCTCCGCGATCGCTCGCACGGGCTCGGCGAGGTGCTGCAGGAGCTGATTGGCATAGACGACGTCGAATGCGGCCTCGGCAAAGTCAAGCGCGTAGACATCGCCGACAACGAATTCAGTGTTGTGCACCCGCTCTTCTCGAGCATGGGAGCGAGCGTGATCAAGCACATCGGGCGCTGCGTCGAGGCCGACCACCTCCGCCGGGGCGACTGCTCGGGCCAGACCGGTCGTGATCGTCCCGGGCCCGCATCCCACATCCAGCAGTCGCATCCCCGGCCTGAGCTGCGGCAGCAGGAACCAGGCCTCCACCTCGGCCCGGCGGCGCGCGTGCGACTGCACCACCGACTCGTGGTGACCGTGCGTGTATCGATCCCTGGGAGCGTCACTCATCCGCGAATCCGTCGACCAATCGAGATAGCGATTCGACCGCGCGCGGAGAGAGCGTCAGTCGCCGCGCCGCAGCCCGGCCGTTGGCCGACATCTTACGCCAGGTCCGGCCCAACGCCCGTTTGAGTTGGCTGTCGTCAAGGTCGTCCAGCAACAGCTCCAGTTGCGTGTCGAGAAAGACCAGCGAGAGCGCGTCCTCCAGCGTCTGCGCGTCGGAGTCGCCCGCCTGCAACAGGTCGGCCTTGGCGACCAGCGCCGCGACTCGTTCGACCGAGCGCCGCGGATAGCCGCACTCCTCAAGGATCGCTGCCGTGAGCTCCGCATGGACCGAGTGCAGCGCTCGCCGCCAACGCAGATACGCCGTTCGACCGGAGGGAAAGGTCGAGCGGGGAATCATCCAGCGGCGGATGTGATGAGCTCGAGCCGCGAGCAGCAACTCCTCGGAGGCCTCGGGATCGAGTTCGCGCACCCAGCGAGTCATCATCTCGGCGTGGGTCTGCTCCTTGGGCAATGCCACACCGTCAATGGCGAGCGTGAACGGATCGTCGGCATTGGCCGCGTCGATGGCGGCAATGGCGCGGTCCAAGCGTGGCTCGCCGGTCATTCGCACAGCTTAGGGCCGCGCCGACTCCCACTCCGCTGCAAACTCATCGCAGACATCGACCGCCCGCGCGAACGTCACGCCCGACTTGGACTTCATGTACTGGATGAGCCGCTCCAGCATTGCGACCCTGCCGGGGCGACCGATGATGTAGGGGTGCATCGTGAGCGTGAACACGCCGCCTCGGCGGCGCAGCTCGTCAAAGGCGGCCTTCCAGGTCGACTCAACCTGCTCCGGCGCTGCCTGCAGGCGGCGACCGTCGGTGGGCGCGAAGACGAAATAGGGGTAATCGTCCAACGCCCAGTGAATCGGCAGCTCAACCAGCGCCGATTCTCCGGCGGCGACCCAATAGGGTGCGTCAGAGCCCATGAGCGACGAGTCGTAGCGGAAGCCGCGCTCGGACATGAGCTCCAATGACACATCGCTCAGTTCCCACGACGGCGAGCGATAGCCCGCGACCGGCTCGCCGGTCAGTGCGCTGAGGATCTCGCTACCGCCGTCAAGTACTTCGGCTTCTTCCTCGGCTGTGAGTGTGGCGGGCGGTTCGTGCAGGTAACCGTGGTGTCCGATCTCGTGTCCGGCGGCAGCGATCTGCTCGACCGTGGCGGGATTGCGCTCGGCGACCCAGCCGGGGATGTAGAAGGAGGCCGGCACATTGGCCCGAGCCAGCGCGGTCAGGATGTGCGGCACCGCGACCGTGGGGCCGTAGTCGCCGAACGAGCGGGCCGAAGGCCGATGCTCGATACGCGGATCGCGGTTGATCATGCCGGACGAGCCATCGACATCGAACGACAGCACGACGGTGCATTCCGCCGCGCCCTGGTCGGTGTCGGGAGACCACAGCGCCGCTCCGCAAGCCGGGCAGAAGCGGCGCTCGCCACACCAGTCACAGTGGGGACAGTCTCTAGTCATGGTCGACCTCATCT
>JAPPBK010000446.1 GCA_026705105.1 Chloroflexota bacterium
CCTCTGTCCCTCCGGGACATCTCCCCCCGCCGAGCGGGGGGAGAGAAACACAGCAAGGGAGTCCGAGACGCCATGCCGCGACCAAGCGAAGCGCTGATGAACGAAGCCGGGGAGTGGATCGCCGAACAGCTCTCGGAAGAGGGTCTGATGGTGACCAGCGGCTTCGTCGACCTCGTGCTGGACATGGAGTGGTCTGCCATCGAGGAAGGCATCGATCCCGACGCGCGCAGCATGGTCGTTGACGCCGTGATGCAGAAGATGGTCGAAGAGAACGTCCAGGTCGGCCCGCCGCCGGAGACGCTCTCGACCGACGGCATCGACACTTCGCAGATCCGCCCGGTGCCCCGAGGATTCGTCGAGCAGGTGTTGAGCTGGGAAGACGACTTTCTCGGTTTCGCCGGAGTCAAGCGAGCGGACGTGGCGGGATAGGGACATGTTCGGACCTCGGCACACGGTCACGATCGAGCCGTCCGGGTTGACGGTCGAGGTGCCCGAGGGCGAACGGCTGATGCAGGCGGCGCGCGACGCCGGCATGTGGTGGCCCAACCAGTGCGACATGCAGTGCCGCTGCGCAGGCTGCTTCGTCACTGTGATCGCGGGCGCGGAACACCTCTCCGAGATGGGCCGCGCCGAGCAAGAGGCACTGCTCAATCAACGCGGCCGCAACGCGCTTGACGACCCCGTGCGGCTGGCGTGTCAGTTGGGCGTGTACGGCGATGCAACGGTACGCAAGACCGGTGTCCGCTCCGGCTAGCCGCTGCTGGGAGGCTGGATCATGCAGGGCATTCACGGGATCGACCTGGCCAGGCTGGAAGCCTTCGTCGAGGTTTCTGCTGCGCGCTCCTTCTCACGCGCGGCCGAGCGCCTCAATCTGACCCAGCCGACCGTTTCCGCGCGGATTGCCCAGATGGAGGCGCAGCTCGGCGTCGCGCTGTTCGAGCGGCTCGGCCGACGGGTGCGACTGACCGACGCCGGACGTGCGCTGCTCCCGCACGCGCAACGCACGCTCCAGGCGGCGCGCGACGCGGCGGAGGCGATCCATGCCCTGCGAGCCGGCGGCGGCGGCAGTCTCGTGATTGGCACCGCGCCGACGGTCGGCACCTATGTCCTGCCCGGGCTGCTGCAGCGCTACGCCGCGGCTCAACCCAATGTCGAGATCTCGATCCGCACCGGCCGCAGCCACGAGGTCTCCCAGATGGTGCTCGACGACGAGGTGCAGATCGGCTTCGAGCGGGAACTGGGCCACGCGGAGATTGAGTCGGTGCCGCTCTACGAGGACGACATTGTGCTGCTGGCCGGCCAGCACCACAAGCTCGCCGGGCAGGGTCCGATCTCACCCGCGGCGATCGCCAACGAAGCCGTGATCTTCTTCGACACCGGCAGCAGCTACCACGCGATCAGCCAGGCCGTGTTTCACAATTCCGGCGCCTCGCCCAGGCACTCCATTGATGTCGACAGCCTGGAGATGGCGAAGCGCCTGGTGCTGCGCGGGCTGGGTCTTGCATTCCTGCCCAAGGTGGCGGTCGAGGAAGAGTTGCAGCGCGGCGAACTCGCGCCGATCGAGATCGAGTCGGCGATGCCGATTCGACGCAGCATCGCCGTCATCCGCCGCCGGCGCCGCTCGATGAGCGACGCCACGCTCTCGTTCCTCAGCCTGGTCGGCCACGTCTTCGGCGTCGAGGTGATGCCGGACGTTAGGACTCCCGGACGCGGCTCGCGGAGGGTGATCGCGCCGCGCTAACGCCGCTCAGTCGTTTGGGTCCGGGATCTCGGGCAGGTCGGGATCGTCGCGGAGGGCTTTGAGCAGTTCGACATCGGCCTGGCCCGGGCCGTTGCCCTCTATGCCTGGCACTTCCAGTAACCAGGCCGCCTTGCGCAGGACACGGTTACGGACCATCCGCCGAAATGCCCTGACGCCGATCGTTCCCTGTCCGATGTTCTCGTGGCGATCCTTGCCCGAGCCGAGCTCGGTCTTCGAGTCGTTGGCATGGATCGCCGAG
>JAPPBK010000380.1 GCA_026705105.1 Chloroflexota bacterium
GGGCCTTGTTGTAGACGAGCGTGAGGTCGGCGATCATGTCGTTCGCCGCGTCGGTTGCGTTGCGCATGGCAACCATTCGGGCCGACTGCTCCGATGCCGCCGCCTCGAGCACGGCCTGGTAGACGAGCAGGTCCACGTAGCGCGGCAGCAAGTCGGCCAGCACTTCCTGCGGCGACGGTTCGAAGATGTACTGGGTCTCGCCCGACGACTCGTCGTTGCTGGGAGGCGGCTCAACCGGCAGAATCGGCACCGTGACCGGTACCTGCGAGACCGTGTTGATGAATGAGGCGTAGACGAGCAGGACCTGGTCGACTCGACCTTCGGTGTAGTCGTCGATCGCGATGCGCGAGATCGGCTGGGTTTCGGCCAAGCCGGGATAGTCGCCGAGTTCCTGGAAGCTGGCGCGGAAGTCGATCCCGAAGCGCTGGAAGTAGTCGCCGCCCTTGCGGCCGACCGGGATCATTGAGATGTCGCCGGAACCGCCGGCCTCTGGGCCGAGCACGATTTCGCCGGTATGGCGCTCGAGGTTGGCGATTAGTCCGCCGCAAAGACCGCGGTCGGGCGTGATCAGGATGACCGTGGTCTCGTTGATCTCACGTCGTTCCAGCAGCGGGTGCGCCGTGTCCGGATCGCCGGCGACCCCGGAGAGATGTCCGAGGACGGCCTGCATCTTCTCGGCGTAGGGACGCGCCTGGAGCGCGCGGTCCTGCGCGCGGCGCATCTTGGACGCCGCCACGAGCTGGATCGCGTTGGTGATCTTGGCCGTGTTCTCGACCGAACGGATGCGCCGTCGGATTTCTCGGGTATTGGCCATCGACCGTTGCCGCTCTCTCTATGCCTCTGTGCTGATACCGCGCGCTAGTCGCCTAGAAGGGCACCGTGTCCTTGAACGTTTGCAGCGCGGTTGAAAGCGCCGTCTGGTCGTCGTCGGAGAGCTGACCGGAGTCGCCGATGCCGCTGAGCAAGTCGCGATGCGAGGTGTTGAGAAATTCGCTCGCGCCGACGGCGAAGTCGTTGACCTTGTTGACCGGCACATCATCGAGCACGCCCGAGTTGGCGGCGTAGAGCAGCGCCACCTGGGTCGACATCGGCAGCGGCTGCTGCTCGGGCTGGACCAGGAGCGCCGAGAGGCGCTGGCCGCGCTCGAGCTGACGGCGGGTGGCGGCGTCGAGGTCGGAGGTGCCGAACTGGGCGAACGCCTGCAGCTCGCGGAACTGGGCCATGTCGATCCGGAGCTGACCGGCGACCGATCGCATCGCGCGGCGCTGGGCCGATCCGCCCACGCGCGAGACCGAGATGCCGGCGTTGACGGCCGGTCGCTGACCGGCGTTGAACAGGTCCGCCTCGAGGAAGATCTGGCCGTCGGTGATCGAAATCACGTTGGTCGGGATGTAGGCGGAGACGTCGCCGGCCTGGGTCTCGATGATCGGCAGCGCCGTGATCGAGCCGCCGCCGTACTCGTCCGAGAGCTTGGCCGCGCGCTCGAGCAGTCGGGAATGCAGGTAGAACACGTCGCCCGGGTATGCCTCGCGGCCTGGAGGGCGTCGGAGCAGGAGGGAAATCTGGCGGTAGGCCCAGGCGTGCTTGGAGAGGTCGTCGTAGATGATCAGGGCGTCCTGGCCTCGCTCCATGAAGTACTCGGCCATGGCGACGCCGGAGTACGGGGCGAGGTACTGCTGTGCCGCGGACTCGGCCGAGGCGGCGTTGACCACGATCGTGTGGTCCATAGCGCCGTGCTCCTCGAGCGTCGCCACGACGTTCGTCACCTTGGCCTGCTTCTGGCCGATGGCGACGTAGATGCAGATCAGGTCCTGACCCTTCTGGTTGATGATCGTGTCGATGGCGATCGAGGACTTGCCGGTCTGCCGGTCGCCGATGATCAGTTCGCGTTGACCGCGGCCGATGGGAATCTGGGAGTCGATCGCGAGGATGCCGGTCTGCACCGGCGTGTCGACCGAGGCGCGGGTCACCACGTTGGGGGCGATGCGCTCGACTGCGCGGGTCTCGCTGGCGCCGATTGGGCCCTTGCCGTCAATCGCCTCGCCGAGCGCGTTGACCACGCGACCGATCAGCTGCTCGCCGACGGGAACCTCGGCCACGGTGCCGGTCGAGCGGACCTCGTCGCCCTCCTCGATCACGCGGTAGTCGCCCATGATCACGGCGCCGACGATTTCCTCTTCGAGGTTCAGGGCCATGCCCATCACCGGGTCGGAGCCGTCCTTGGGGCGAAACTCGAGTAGTTCGCCGGAGAGCGCGCCGGCGAGGCCGTAGACGCGGGCGATGCCGTCGCCGGCTTCGACGACGGTGCCGACCTCGGCGGAGACGACCTGGTTTTCGAAGCCTTCGATCTGCTGCCGGATGATGGCGGCGACTTCTTCTGGTCGGACAGCCATGATGCTGACTCCTTCGGTGTGCTTAGCCCTGGGCGAGCGAGCGGCGCATGGTGGCGAGCCGCGTGCGAACGGATCCGTCGATAATGCGGTCGCCGATCTGGACGACGGCCCCGCCGATGATCTGACTGTCGACCGTCTCGTTGAGCGAGACGGTCTCCGCGTCGGTGTAGCTGCGTACTGCGGCCTCGACGGCGGCGCGCGCGTCGTTCGAGAGCGGGACGGCTGTGGTGACCGTCGCCTCGGCGATGCCGCGTACGTCGTTCAGCCGGTCGCGGAAGGCCTCGGCGATCTGCGCCGCCAGGTTGCCTCGTCGTTTGCGCACGAGCAGCTTGGCGAAGTTGCCCGCCGCGGTCTGCACGTCGGGCAGCGCCTGGTCGAGCACCTGCTCCTTCTGCTCCTGCGTGACGCGGGTCGAGATCAGGAACGCGTAGATGGTCTGATCGGCGAAGAGCTGCGCGATATCGCCGAGATCGGACAGCCAGCGGTCGTGCGACGCGGTGTCGTGTGCGATACCGAAGACGGCGTCGGCGTAGCGTCGGGCGGCTGGGTCGCTCTGCGGCACGCGGGGCTCCTCGTCTTGCTCTGCTCGCGGTCGGCTAGTTCTGCGACGAATCGGCGAGCACGTCGGCGATCAGCCGTTGGTGGTCGTCGGCGTCGAGCGACTGCCCGATCACGCGCTCGGCGGCGGCGATCGCCATGCCGGCGAACTCGTTGCGCAGTTGTTGGACGGCCTGATCGCGTTCCTGCTCGATTTCCGAGCGGGCGCGTTCGATTAACTGGTCCGCCTGGACCGAGGCGTTGTCTCGCGCATCCGATTCGATCCGCTGGGCGAGTTCCTGCGCCTGGGCGACGAGTCGCTGCGCCTCCTCGCGTCCCTGCTGGATCTCGGCGAGCGCCTCGGCGCGCGCCTCTTCAGCCGCCTCCTGGGCGCGCTCGGAGGCCGAGAGGCCTTCCTCGATGCGCTTGCGGCGCTCTTCGAGGACGCGGCCCAACGGCTTGTAGAGCAGGAAGACCAGGAGGGCGAACAGGATGCCGAAACTGATGAAGTGGGTGATCAGTCCGGCGAGGTTGAGACCGAGTGCGTCCATACGGTCCTGCCAATCAATCTGTTCCCACCGATGTTCGTCTCAGCGCGGCGCGACGCAGCGGTGCTGCGCGTACCGAGCCGAGACGACCGGCGGGGGCTTCCGGCTCTCGGCGTCTGCCGAGAGGCTAGAAGACGAAGCCGACCATGACCGCCACGACCAGCGAGTAAATCGCGATGGCTTCGGTGAACGCGATGCCAAGGATCATGTTGGTCTGGATCACGGGCGCGGCGTCGGGATTGCGGCCGAGCGCCTCGAGGGCGCGGCCGGCGAGCATGCCGATGCCGAGCGCGGGCCCGATGGCGCCGAGGCCCATAGCCAACGCAGCGCCGATGTACTTCATCCCGTCGTCGCCGATCTGCAGAATCAGGTCGAGCATTCCGTGTCCTCTCCGAGCGGTCCTCCGCGACCGCGCTTCACGCTGGATTGATTCAGGCGGTGACCGATGCCGGCGCCGCCGTCATGCCTCAGTTTCCATGCGGCTAGTGTTCCGCCGCCTCATCGTGGTGCTCGTCGTGGTCGCCGACCGCGGTCGAAGCGAAGACGAGCGTCAACATGGCGAAGACGAAGGCCTGGATGAATCCGACGAACACCTCGAGTCCGAAGAAGACCGTGGGCACGACGAACGCAACCAGGAACATCGAGATGAACAACACCACCTCGCCGGCGAAGATGTTTCCGAACAGACGGAAGGTGAACGAGATCACGCGACCGACCTCGGAGACGATTTCGAGGATGCCGACGAAGACGCCCATCGGCCCCTTGACGATGGCGTGCGAGCCGACGCCGATGTACTTGCCGAAGTTGGCGCCGATGCCGACGCCGCGGATGCCGAAGTACTGCACCGCCAGGAACGACCAGAGCGCCAGCGCCAGCGGCAGGTTCACGTCGGACGCGAGCGCGCGGAAGATCGGGAAGATGTGGCCGACCGTCTCGCCGGCGAAGCCCTGGTCGTCGAGTTTCTGGACGAAGCCGATGTGCGCCGTGTTGACGGTCGTCAGCGCGGCGTCGCCCGAGCACTCACGGTCCTCGGACGGCAGGCAAATCGCGTCCTGGCTGTCGATGAAGACTGGCTGGGCGAAGGCGTCGTAGGAGAAATCGCGCGGCGTGTCGAAGAGGGTGCGCGGCGGGACGATCTTGAAGCCGGCGCCACTGAGGATCGGACCGGTGGCGCGGACGAGTTCGGCGTCTGCGGCGGCCAGCGGCAGGTTGTAGAAGATCGCGTCGTGGACGTACTTCTCGACCACGCCGGCGGCCTCCAGGCGCTCGGCCAGGGCGTGCTCCAGGTCCGCGCCATTCAGGTCCGAAGGCAGCGGATCGGACAGGAACTCTGCGCGCACGTGCGCTTCGACCTCGCTGATATGCCCGTCCATCAACTCGGCAATGTGGATGTCGGACGCGGCGTGAGTCTCCTGGAAGCTGCCCGTTTCGTAGTCGCTGAAGTGAATCGGCATGAAGAACGCGGTCTGGAAGGTGCCGTTGATCGCGTCGATCTCACCGCCCGACAGCTCGCGCTCTCCCGCCTCGATGTCTTCGACCACTTCAATGACCGAGATCTCCATCTCATGCAGGTAGTGGTAGCGGTAGTTCTCGACCGGGCCGATGACGTTGTTCCAGGGGAACAGGGCAAACCAGTTGCCAATCAGCAGGAAGATGAAAATCGTGAAGACGAAGGGGAAGAACTTCTTGCCGTTGCGCTCTCCCCCGACCTGCTGGGAGATGCCCATGAAGGCTTCGTAGATCGCTTCGACCAGGTTCTGGAAACCGGAGGGAACGAGCGCCGCCTCAACGTCTCGCGTGCGTCTCCAGACCAGGAAGGCGGCGAACGCGAGCAAGACGATGACGACCCAAGCTGAGAGGATCGTGTTGGTGACTTCGTAAGAGCCGATTGAGAACACCGGTTCGGCGGCGAGTGCAATGACCGGCGAGGGAGCGCGGACGACGAAGAAGCCGAAAACGGCGAACGCGAGGGTGGCGAAGATGATCAGGCGTCTTCGGCTCACGCGCGCTCCTCCTCATCCTGTTCATCATCGGCCGGGGCGTCGTCGGACGGGCGCCGCTCGGCTTCGCGTTGCTTCGCCTGCGCGGCGAAGAGGTCTTGCAGCATTCGGTATCCGCCCCAGCCGGCTGCCGCCAGACCGAGGCCGAGTCCGACGAGCGTGAGCACGAAATCGGTGCCGAACTCGTCATCCAGCAGGACCCCGCCGACAACGCCCAGCACGATGCACGTGGCCACGTACCAGCCGATGCCCATGAGCTGCATGGCCGCCGGCCACTGTCTCACGGGAGACCCCTTACTGGAGCAATGCGAAGATTATCACAAACTCCACTTGCGACAACCGGCCTGTGCCAATTCTCTTGCCATCTCCCCCAGTCGCGGCGGGGGGGGGAAGATGCCGCAGGCAGAGGGGGGGGGGACGCCGGTTACTCGAAGTCGTCCATGTCGAGTGACTCAATGAAATCGCGGAAGGCGGACATCTTCTCCAGCTCCTCCGGCTTGACCGGCTCGGGACGGCCGGCGTCCTCGCCCGCGACCAGCCCCTCGTCGTCAAGCAGCACGCCGGCCTGGTCGATCACGGCGTCCTCGACGAAGATTGGCGCTTCGGCCCGAACCGCGAGCGCGATCGCATCCGAGGGACGCGAGTCGATCTCGACCTGCTCGTTGTTCACGTCCAGGAAGACACGCGCGTAGTAGGTGTCGTTGCGGACCTCGGTGACGACCACCCGGGTCACGCTCGCGCCGAGCTCCTGCATCACATTGGTCATCAGGTCATGCGTCATCGGCCGCTGCACTGAGACGTCTTGCAGACGGATCGCGATGGCGTCCGCCTCGGCCGCGCCGATGTAGATCGTCAGGTAACGGTCGGCGTCCTTTTCCTTCAGCACGACGACTCGGTTGTAGTTCATCAGGGAGACGCGAAGCGCTTCGATCGTGACTTCTTTCATGTCGCGTATCCCTTCCTGCTGCTTGCTGCGGTGTCAGATTAGCGTAGGCCGTCACCGTCGGGCGCGGGCCGCGCAGGACCGGATCGACCCAGCCAGATGGAGGCGACGGTGATCGCAAACAGACCGCCGCCGAGCAGGAAGAGTCCCTGGCGCACGCCTGCCGCGTCGGAGACGCCGCCGACGAGCAGCAGCGCCAGCATCGAGACGGCATTGGCGAGCATCATCTGGGTCGAGAACAGCCGCCCGCGCATCGCCGGCGGCGCGCGCTCCTGGAGCAGGGTCTGGGCGGGCGCGTTGACCATGGCGTAGGCCAGGCCCAGCGGGAACGCCATGATCAAGGTGGCCGCCAACAGCCAGTCCTGGGTCGAACCGGTCGAGCGCAGGAAGTCGAGCACGCCGAACATCGTCACAATCACCGTGATCACGGCGAGTCCGACCGAGGCCATCGCGGCGATCCGGAATCTGCGGCCCAGCCAGGGCACGCAGATCAGCGCCAGCAGCGCGCCGAATCCGGTCGGCCAGAAGACGAAGACGGCGTCCTCCTCGGCCCGGCCCAGCACGTCGTGCACGAACTGCGGCACCAGCACCGCAAACATGAACAGCATCATCACGCCGGAGATGAGCTGGATCATCGCCAGCGCCGTGAGTCGATCTTGCCAGACGAGGGCGCCGGTCGCCCTGATGTCGGACAGGATGGTTGCGAACGCGGCGCGGATCTGGCCAACGTCCTCCGATACACGATGTGGAGTTCGGTCGTAGGGCTTCAAGGCCGGCAACAACGCCAGGAGGAAGGCCGAACAGACCAGCGCGACCGCGCTCAGGATGTAGGAGGCGTCGAAGCCGATCACCTTGAGCATGATCGGCGCGAGCACGACCAGTCCGATGAGTTGCATTGAGGTCGCGGTGAACTGGAAGGCGGAGTTGGCCGAGAGAAGCTGTTGGCGGGCGACGAAGCGCGGCAACGCCGCCGCGCCGGCGGGCACGGCGAACTGTCCCGCAAGGGCCGTGCCGAAGGCGACGGCGTAGACGGCGCCGACCGAGACGTTGTCGGCCAGCAACAGCAGCGCCGTCAGGCCGGCGCGGATGATTACCGCGACGATCAGCACTCGGCGCTTGTCCAGACGGTCGAGCAGCACTCCGGCAATGGCGCCGGTCGCGACGGGCGGGGCGGCCAGGCAGATCACCAGCAGTGTTGAGGCGAACGGCGAGCCGGTCTGTTCCAGCACCCAGATCAGCAGGACGAACTGCAGCGCCGAGTTGATGATCAACTGGATGCTGGTCGCCGACCAGAGCGCGAGGAAGGGTCGGTTGCGCAGGAGCGGCGCGACAGGCGGATCGGGTGGTGCGCCCGACTCGGTTCGAGGGTCGGTTGTCACGAGGAGATGTTGGCAGGCTTGGCCGCGTTGGCCGCGGCGCGCAAGTCCCGGGCCGCCGCGCGGATGTCCTCCTCGTCACCCGCATAGATCACCGACCGCGAGGCCGAAACCAGCAGCCCCCGACCGACGCCGTCGACGCCTGCCGCTACCGACGCCTCCAGGTCTCCGCCTTGCGCGCCGACTCCGGGCAGCAGGATGGGCATGTCGGGGCAGCGCGCGCGGACTTGCGCCAGCTCGTCGGGCCAGGTCGCGCCGACGACCAGTCCCAGGTTGTCGTGATTGTTCGCCGCCCAGCCGCGAGCCAGCGAGGCAACCGAGAGGTACAGCGGCTCGCCCTCGCCGACCCGCAGTGATTGCAGATCGCCGGCGCCCGGATTCGACGTGCGGCAGAGCGCGAACGCGCCGCGGTCGGGCCGTTGGAGGAATGGCGCGACGGCATCGCCGCCGAGATACGGATTGACCGTCAGCGCGTCGGCGCCGAACCAGTCGAATGCGGCCCGCGCATACGCCTCTGCGGTGTTGCCGATGTCGTTGCGTTTCGCATCGAGAATCACAAAGGCGTGTGGGGCGACTCGGCGAATAGCGCCAATTGTGTCCCGCAGCGCTCGCCATCCCAGTTCACCGGCTACCTCGTAGAAGGCAGACTGCGGCTTGTAGGCGCAGACCAGGTCGGCGGTCGCCTCGATGACGCGGGTGTTGAAGCTCAAAATCTCGTCCGCGGCTGTTCGGTTCGGCTGTGGGTCGAGACCGACGCAGATCAGCGAATCCGCCGAATCCATGGCGCTGGCAAGTCGCTCGCGGAACGGTGACTGCGGCATGTCGATAGCGTATCCCTCAGATCGCCCCGGCGTAGGCTGCGGACGTGTCACACCACGATTCGCTTGAGGTCGAGGTCTACCTCCAGCCGCCGCCCGCCGACGCGCTCGCGGGCGCATCGGCGATCGTGCTGGACATCTTCCGCGCGACCACCGTCCATGCGGCCCTGTTCGCCGGCGGGGCGGAGGCCGTCTATCCGGTCGCGGACTTCGCCGCCGGCGTTGCCCTGAGCGAGCTGCTGCCCGGCAGCGTGCTGGTCGGTGAAGTTGGCGCGTTGCCTCCAACGGAGGCGGCGTTCGGCAACTCGCCGACCGAGTTCGCCTCGATGGATGTCTCCGGCTGGACCGTCGTCCACGTCACCAGCAACGGGACGCGCGCGCTGACCAACTCCCTGCAAGCGGAGATCGCGCTGTCGGGCTGTCTGCGCAACATGACTGCGTCGCTCGATCACGTCCTGCGACGCGGCGGGACGCGAATCGCCGTCGTCTGCAGCGGAGATCACCGTGGAACTGCGCCCTCGGTGGAGGACAGCTTTGCCGCCGGCGCGTACGTTGCGGCGCTCAGACGCATGCGACCCGACATCCGCCTGCGCGGCGGCGCGAGACTGGCGCTCAAGCTCTATCACGCCTACGGCCGCGCCCCCGCTCGCGCCTTCGCCGACTCCCCTCACGGCGACCATCTGCGCGAGCTCGGATTCGACGCCGACTTCGCGTATGCCGCCGCCGTGGACGCCAGCTCCGAAGTGATCGAACTGGCGCCGGATGCAGCAGGACGACCGCTGCTGCGGGTCCGCTAGGCGGTCCGGACGCGGCAACGCGCTCGCACGCGGAAGACTATCCTCTGCCCAGCAAATCCAGAGACCGGAGGCTGTCATGGTCAGCGCCAATCCCACCGTCCACGAGAACCCGATGCTCAATGCGATCCAGGGCATCAACGTGATCGACTGCGACTCGCATGTGACCGAGCCGCCCGACCTCTGGACCTCGCGCGCGCCGGCGACGCTGCGCGACCGGATGCCTCAACTGCGCAAAGTCGATGGCGAGCACTTCTGGTTCGTCGACGGCGACGTGCCGCTCGGTCCGGTCGGACTTTCGGTCGTCGAGAGCAGCGGCGACAAGGTGCTCGGCATCCTCGGCGTGCACGACTTCGAGCGTCTCGACGCAGCGGCCTACGAGGTTCCGGCGCGGCTGGAGCTGATGGAGCGGCTGGGCCTGTATGCGCAGATCGTCTACCCCAACATCTCCGGTTTCGCCTCGGCCAACTTCCTCAACATCCCCGACCGTGAGCTGCGCAACGCCTGCGTGACGACCTACAACGACGCGATGGGCGAGTGGCAGACGACCTCGGGCGGCCGCCTGTTCCCACAGGCGCTGCTGCCGTTTTGGGACCTCGACGCGACGCTGGCCGAGATGCGCCGCACGGTGGAGGAGTACGGCACGCGCGGATACACGATTTGCGACACGCCGGAGAAGTTCGACCTGCCCGACTACGGCACCTCGCACTGGGACCCGTTCTTCGAGCTCGCGCAGGACCTCGATGTCGTGCTCAACTTCCACATCGGCTCCGGCGGGGCCAAGGGCGCGCCGTCGCCGTTCGTCTCTTCGCCCTGGGAGTCGATGGGTCCGGAGCGCAAGCTGGCGATCGGCGCGGCCAACATCTACATCGACAACGCGCGGATGATCTCCAATCTGCTCTACAGCGACGTGCTGGAGCGCTTCCCGAAGCTCAAGTTCGTCTCGGTCGAGAGCGGGATCGGTTGGATCCCGTTCCTGCTCGAAGCCTGCGAGTACCAGTGGGACGAGATGGTCCCGACCGAGGTCAAGCACCACGAGTTGCGCCCAACTGAGAAGTTCCGCCGCAACATCTGGGCTTGCTTCTGGTTCGAGGACTTCGGTCCGCGCAAGGTGATCGAGCAGATCGGCGTCAAGAACGTTCTCTTCGAGACCGACTTCCCCCACCCGACCTGTCTCTACCCGCGCAGCCAGGAGCACATCGCCAACGTCCTCGGCGACCTCGATCCCGAAGTGCGGACCGCGGTGCTGGAACGCAACGCGTCTGACCTGTACCGGATATCGACGGGCTAGCGGTAGCGCCGAGCGCGTGGCTCTTGACCTGAAGTCCAAGTCATCTCTCGCCTGGCTCGTTATCCTCGCACGAAACTTGAAACCGACTGGGAGAGCTGAGCATGCACGACATCGTGATCCGCAACGGACGCATCATTGACGGAACTGGCGCGGCCGAGTTCGTCGGCGACATCGCCATCGACAGCGACCGCATCTCGGCAGTCGTCCGAACTGGTACCTAGGCAAAAGGAGGATTGACTTTGTTAAACGCTGGCAGTTCGCCTCCCTCATTCATTCTGTACTGGCGAGTCCAAGCGCTCTCCAGTTGCGCCAACTCTTCTGGTTCGCATGACCGGTAGTCAATCCACTGGGCCACGCCCCACTTTGTCTGCTTTCTCTTTGATGGATCATCTAGATGTTGGGAG
>JAPPBK010000136.1 GCA_026705105.1 Chloroflexota bacterium
CGCACACGCAGTACTTCTCCGCGCCATGGGACCTGGGCGTGCGCAAGGCCAAGGAGATCCTGTTCCAGAACCGCTTCATCCCCGCGCTGGAGGCGAAGGAGCTCGGCTTCGTCAACCAGGTCTACCCGGCCGATGTGCTCGAACGGAAGACGCTGGAGTACGCCTCCGAAGTGGCCGAGCGTTCGCCGATGGCGCTGCGCCAGATCAAGCACTCGATCAACAACATGCAGGACGGCCAGGGCTTCACCACCCACATCAACGCCAGCTTCATGACCTACGCGGTGGGCGCGCGCTTCGGACAGCCCGACCCGCGCATGGTCAAAGGCAGGCGCCAGCTCTCCCCCGTCGCGGAGGCGTTGGCCAAGCTCAAGCCCTGGCCTCGACCACGTCAGGACTGACAGGATCGACGGCCGTGAGCGACGGCGACTTGCTTCAGGACATCCGCGTGGTTGAGTTCAGCCGCGAGGCGCCGGCCGCTGCCTGCGCGCGCGAGTTCGCTCGCTGGGGCGCGGACGTGCGCTGCTTCGAGGCGCCCGACTCTCACCTGCGTGGCGCGCCGCCGATCATCGAGCGCGACGGCGAGCCATACTCATTGCTGCGTCACTCGTTACTGATCGGCAAGACGATGGGCGCCGGCGACTGGCGCTCGGAATTGGACGATGCCGATGTGCTGATCAGCGACGCGCCGCTCGACCAGCTGGGCGGCGTTGCCAAGGAGTTTCCACAGCTCGTCGTCGTCCATCTCTCCCCGTTCGGGACGGACGGGCCGTATGCGGATTTCCTGGCCGACGACCTGATCGTGCAGGCGCTGGCCGGCTTCATGGGCACCAACGGTCTGGCGGGCCGCGAGCCGCTGGCCGCCCCGGCCGCGATCATCCCGCGCGCGCTCGGCATCCTGGGCGCGGTCGCCGCGCTGGCGGCGCTGCTCGATAGGATGCACTCGGGTCGCGGCGAATGGATCGAGCTGTCCTCGCTGGAGGCCTGCTCGACGCTGATCATGTCGCTGCGCTCGGAGTTCTCGGGCGAGGCGTTACCCAGGGTCGGCGGCACGCCCGGCTGGGCCGAAGTGATACAGACCGCCGACGGCTACATCACGCTCTCGCCCTGGTCCAAGGAGACGCTGCGCAACCTGCCGATCGCGTTCGGCGTCGAGCCGCCGCCGGGCGAGCTGCTGGAGGGCGAAGCGCGATTCGCCGAGCAGGAGCCGTCGAAGGCGTACGTGCGACCGATCGTCGAATCGCTGGACGCCGAGACGATCTGGACCCAGCTGTCCGAACTCGGCTCGGTGATGGCGATGCATCGCTCGGCGCGGCAGTTGCTCGACGATCCGCAACTCAAGGCGATTGAGTTCTTCCACCAGGAACAAGGGCTGACCGGCTCCGGTCGCGCGATGCGCGTCACGGAGACCGAGCACGATGCGGCTCGCGCCGATCGCGTTGCACTAAGGCCGCGTCCGCAGTCAAGCACGGGACCGCTGGACGGTCTGCGGGTCGTCGATTTCACCCATGCCTGGCTAGGGCCGTATGCGACGACGCTGTTGAGCGACCTCGGCGCGGAGGTGATCAAGGTCGAGGGACCGAAGCGTCCCGACCTCTGGCGCTACGACGCAGCCGAGCCGATGCGCGTCGTAGCGCCGGACGCGCATCCGCTCAACGTGCGGCCCAACTTCAACATGGCCAACCGGGGCAAACGCACGGTGTCGATCGCGCTGGACACCGATCAGGGACGCGAGATTGCGCTCGACCTGATCGCGCGCGCCGATGTCG
Organism: Chloroflexota bacterium; assembly: GCA_026705105.1. Classification (GTDB taxonomy): domain Bacteria; phylum Chloroflexota; class Dehalococcoidia; order Bin125; family Bin125; genus Bin125. The sequence continues at coordinate 1,767 of JAPPBK010000136.1, forward strand.
TGCTGGAGAACTTCCGTCCGCGAGTGCTGGAGAATCTGCGCCTGACGCACGAGCGCATGCGCGAGGTGAATCCGCAGATTGCGCTGGTCTCGTTCTCGGGATTCGGTACCGGAGGTCCCTACGACAACTTCCGCGCCAACGGCGGCACGACCGAAGGCAACGCCGGCTGGGACCTGCTCTACGGCTACGCCGGCGAAGCGCCGCTGATGCTGGGCACGATGCAGGCCGATCCGATCGTCGGCGCGCAGATGGCGGCCGCGGCGCTGGCGGCGGTCTTGCGCGCGCAGGACGGGCGAGCCGCGATCCATGTCGAGGGCTCGATGTTTGAGTCCGCTGTCTCCTACATCGACGAGTACCTGCTGGCCGCCTCGGTGGGTGAAGAGATGCCTGAACGCAACGGCAACCGCGTTCCAGGCGCGGCGCCGCACGAGTGCTTCCGCTGCGCCGACGCCGTCGACGGACGCGACGAATGGATCGCGATCTCCGTGCCCGACGAAGCGACCTGGCTGCGGCTGGCCGAGTTTGCCGACCTGGATCGTCCGGAGTGGCGCACCTCGGCCGGGCGAAAGGGCTGTGAAACGGAACTGGAACACGCGCTCACTGACTGGACGCGGTACTGGAACGCGCAGACGCTGCAGCACCGGTTGCAGCAGATCGGTGTGCCGGCGGCAGCAGTGCACTCGACGTTGACTCACCTGCGAGATCCACACCTGGCCGCGCGCAACTGGTGGCTGCACCTGACCCATCCCGACACCGGCACGCGACAGTACCAGGGATTTCCCTGGCGGCTGCGGCGTCGGCCGGCCGCCTGTGAGCGCCCGGCGCCGAGAATGGGCGAACACACCGTTGAGATCCTGTCGGAGACGCTTGGTTACGAGGATGAGCGCATCGAGCGGCTGCTCGCCGACGAGGTGATCGCCGGCCTGACCGACAAGCGCGTCCGTGGGGCGCCCGCGCCGCGCCCGATCAGCCCGCGCTAGCAAGGCCGGCATCGGACTGCCGGGTCGCCTGTGGTTGAGCGATCAGAATCCGAAGGCTTCGACCTGCCGACAGCCTTCCTCGACCCACTCCTCCAAGCCCTCGCGTCTGCCGAGCTCCGGCCGATTCCATTGCCAACTGATCACGACGAGATGGCGGAGCAGCAGGAACAGGGGTAACCACTCTTCCGCCTCGCTGCTGAAGGGTCGGAGTTCGCGGTAGCCGGCCAGCATCGCCTGGTAGATGCGGTCGTAGTCGGGGCGTTGCTGGAGCCTGAACAGCGCCACCGCGAGGTCGTACTGGTGCCAGCCCCAGCCGGCGTCGTCAAAGTCGAAGATTTGCAGTGCGCCGTCTGGGCGGACGAGGACATTGTGTGCATGCAGGTCGGCGTGGATCATCGAATAGGATTGCGGATCCTTACCACAATCGGAGAGCAAGGCGCGTATGCCCTCACGGGCCCGTCCGAGAGTCGCCCGCTGCTCCGTGGCGAGGATCGGGATGTCCCAGAAGCGACCCCAGAACGGCGCCTCACCGACGTATCCGGGGAGATCGAAGGCGTGCCGTGTGAAGCCGTCGGGGGCATCCCACTCGCTTGCCTGGTTGTGGCAGGCGGCCATGATGCGGCCCATCTCGCGAAAGTGGTCGGCGATTCGGTCGCCCGACGCTTCACATTCGATCACGCTGCTCAGCAGCTCGCCTTCCATCCACTCGACCAACCCGACCGCGCGCGACGACGTGCCGTCGAGCGTAGGAATCGTCGCGTAACCAGGGCCCTCCAGGGTGCGCACGCCGACAGGCACGTGAATCCCAGCCTTGTTCAGAGCCTCGGTCCAGATCAGTTCCGACTCCAGCTCGGCCAGCGAGTGATAGCCCGGACGGTGAATCCGCAACGCGAACGCGCGTCCCTCGGGCATTGACAGCTTGAAGACCGTGTTCTCGCTGCGCGAGACCAGCTCGATTGCGTCCGGGGACAGGCCCCAGTGCGGCAACGCGCGCTCAGCGATGTCGCGCAACTCTTCGTTGCTCAGATCGTTGGGCTCGAGCATCGAATCAGACCGGCTCGGCGATGGCAGCGTCAAACGCCTCGAGGAACATGTCGGCCTGTTCCCGCTGGAGCACCAGCGGCGGGCGCACCTTGAGTACGTTGCCGAACTCGCCTGCCTGACCCATCAGGAATCCGGCCTGCCGCAGGCGATTGACGATCACCGAAGCGCCCGCGGGATCCGGTTGCTTGCTCTCGCGGTCGGTCACCCACTCCATGCCGATGAACAGGCCGTGACCGCGCACGTCGGACATCGGCTCGCAGCCTTCCTGGAGGGAGCGCAGGTTGTCGATCAAGTAGCCGCCCACATCAGCGACACTTTCGACCAGTCCCTCGTCTTCGATCACGCCCAGCACGGCCTCGCCGACGGCCGCCTGCAGCGGACTGGAGGCGAACGTGTTGAAGTAGCGCGTCTTGTCACGGAACGTCTCGACCAGTTCGCGGGAGGCAACGACACCGGCCAGGGGCAACCCATTGCCCATCGGCTTGCCCATGCTGACGATGTCGGGCCTGACGCCCGTAGTCTCGTATCCCCACCAACTGCCGGAGCGTGCGAAGCCGGCCTGGACCTCATCGCAGATGAACAGTCCGCCCGAATCGCGGACCATCTCCGCCGCGCGGGGCATGAACCCGGGCGGGATGTCGGGCAGACCCTCGTTGGCCAGGATCGAGCAGACCATCATCCCCGCGAAGGGAACCCCGTCCTCGGCGAAGCCGTCGATCTCGGCGCGCAGTCGAGCCAGGTACGCATCGGTCAGCGCCTCAGCGTCGAGTCCGTCCTCGATCGGCCGATAGCGCTGAGGCACCGGGATCGAGCGGAACTCCGGCTCGTGCTCGCCGCGCAGACGCGAGAGTTTGCGCACCTCTGTCGAGTTGCCGTGATAGGCGGCCTGCGTGTAGATCAGCCCCCGCCCCCCGGTCGCGGCGCGCGCCATCAACACCGCAATCTCGTTCGCTTCCGTGCCGCTGCAGGCGAACACGGCCGTGGTCAGGTGATCCGCGTGCAAAGACGTGAGGTGCTCGGCGTAGTCGAGGATGCCCTCGTGCAGGTAGCGTGAGTGCACGTTGAGCGTCTCCGACTGCCGCTGCATCGCCTCAACCACGTGCGGGTGCGCATGGCCAACGCAAGGCACGTTGTTGTAGAGGTCGAGGTAGCGCCGTCCGTCCGCGTCGAAGAGCCAGACGCCCTCGCCACGCACGATATGCACCGGATCGTCGTAGAAGGTGGCGATGCCCGCTCCCAGCAGCCTCGCGCGGCGCTCGAGCAGGTCTTGAGTTGTCGGTGTTGTCATGCCGCGATTGTCCTCGCTGGACCGCACGGTTGCAAGCACCGGCGCGTAGACTCGGCCCAAACCGCACAGCGCTCCCCGCCGAAGGGAACCAACAGTGAGCAATGCAATCTCAACGACGCCCGGCGCGAAGATGATGTTCATGATCCGCCGACGCGAGGACGCGTCGCGCGACGAGATGATCGCGCACTGGTACAAGAATCACATGCCTGGCGTACTCCAAGCGCAAGAGGAAGCGGTCGCGGCAGGCCGCAAGCCGGCCCGCAGGTATCTGGTCACGCTGTTCAACGCTGAACAAGGGGAGCAGAGGGCTCGGCCGACCTTTGACGGCATGGCCCAGCTCTGGTTTGACCGGCCGTTGCGCAAGCCCACCGGCCCGATGTTTACCGAACCGCGAGACACCTTCGATCAGAAGGTCGAACCGTTCGTGCCCTGGGCGACCACCGAACACGTCGTGATCGACGGGGCCGACGATCTGCCCGTCGTGCCGTTGACGCTGAATGAGCCATTCCCGACGACTCGCAGCAACCTGTTCAAAGTCTCGTTCCTCGTCAAGGCGAAGGAGGGCGTTGACTGGGATGAGTTCTTCCGCGTCTGGCTGGAAGACCACGCGCCCAACGTCAAGCAGACCATGCATCAGGTTGGCGGGCTGCGCTATGTGGTCAGCCACAGCATGGATCCGGATGACGAGCCCTACGCCGGCATGGCCGAGCTGTACTTCCGCGATCCATCCGGCTGGGCCGACTATGGCGAGACGATCAAGCCCGACGCGTTCGGGCCGATGGTCGACGGAGGCGCGACCATCTGGTTTGGCGCCGACACGGAGCTGATCGGGATTCCCTGACTCACTCTCCCCCCGCTCCGCGGGGGGAGATGCCGAAGGCAGAAGGGGGCTTCCGGATGCCGACTGGCAACGCCCCCGAAGGAAGCGCATGCAGATAGAGGAGCGCAGCTATGACCGACGAACTCGCCTACGCCACGATCGAGGAGCTTGCGCCGCGGATCGCCTCCGGGGAGCTGTCGCCGGTCGATCTGACCCAGGCGCAGCTGGACCGCATTGAGGCGCATGACGGCCGGCTCAAGAGCTACGCCACGGTGATGGCCGAGTCGGCCCTGGCCGAGGCGCGGCAGGCTGTCGATGAGATTGCCGCGGGCAACTATCGCGGTCCCCTGCACGGCATCCCGATCGCGGTCAAGGACCTCTGTTACACGACCGGCGTGCGCACGATGGGCGGGACGAAGGTGCTGGAGGACTTGATCCCCGACTTCGATTCGACCGTCGTCGCCCGATTCAAGAACGCCGGCGCGGTGCTGCTGGGTAAGCTCAACCTGACCGAGGGCGCGATGGCCGGCTACAACCGGGCCCGCCAGGTGCCGGTCAATCCGTGGGCCTCGGACCGCTGGACGGGCGTCTCCTCCAGCGGATCCGGGGTCGCGACGGCGGCAGGCCTCTGCTACGCCTCGTTGGGCAGCGACACCGGCGGTTCGATTCGCGGGCCGTCGGCATCCTGCGGCATCGTCGGGCTGAAGCCGACCTGGGGTCGGGTCAGCCGTTATGGCGTGCTCGACCTGGCCCAGTCGCTCGACCACGTCGGGCCGATGTGCCGCTCGACCTGGGACTGCGCGGTCACGCTCGAAGTGATCGCCGGCGACGATCCGAACGATCCGACCACGCTGCCCGAGCCCGCGCCGGCCATGCTCACAGGGATCGACGGCGGGGTCGCGGGGATGCGAATCGGCTACGACCGCCGCTACGCGAGCGAGGGTGTGAGCGCGCCGATCGCCGAGGCCGTGGCGGGCTCGGTGGAGATGCTGGCCTCGCTGGGCGCCGAGATCGTCGACCTGACGCTGCCGGACTTCGGCGCCTACATGGCCGACTGGCCGACGCTGTGCTCGGTCGAGGCGCTCTACGCGCACCTCGATCACTTCCCCAGCCGAGCGGCCGACTACGGCAACTGGTTCGGCGCCTGGCTCGAACGCGGGTCATCGGTCAGCGCCACCGATTACGCCGCCGCCTGAATCCGCCGCGAGGAGTTGCGCGGGCTGCTGGCCCGCTGCTTCGCCGACATCGACATGCTTGCCTGCCCGGCCCAGGGCACGCTGCCGCACCAGGTGACCGAGGACATGATGTACGACGACACGCCCGGCGAGTTCCAGTGGTCGCGGCTGCAGTACACCGCGCCCTGGGACATGAACCGCGCACCGACGCTGACGCTGCCCAACGGTTGGAGCGAAGAGGGTCTGCCGATCGCCCTGCAACTCGTCGGGCCGCTGGGCAGCGAGGCCCCCGCTGCCGCGCCGGTTACGCCTACGAGCAGGCGACCGACTTCATGCGCAATCCGGAGCTTTAGGCGCCTGTGCCCCAGTCGATCGCGTTGCGGAGCAACTGCTCGTAGGCCTCGGTCTCCCAGGGGCCGCGGAAGCGGAGCGGCGGCACGCCGTCGGGCGAGATGCTCTCGTGCACCGACGACTGCACGTTGGTCAGCGGCGTGTGACAGTGTCCCGGCGCGATGTAGGCGACTTCGCCCTCGCCGACCTTGCGGGCGAACCCGAGTGCGTGCGACTTGCCGTCGGGCAGCAGGGCCGAGTCGCCGCCGTAGATCTCGTCGACATGTGGCGGCGAAGTGATGTCCTCGGTCGTCAGCAGCACCTGCGTATCTGGATGCATGATCTCGACCATGTAGGGCTCGTCCTGGACCGGGAATGACGAGGGCAGGTTGTGGGTCAGCGGGTGGTTGGCGTCGGCGACCGTGACGTTCATCTCCTGGATCGGCGGATGAGTGAGGAAGAAGCCGCCCAACGCCTCGTGGTAATCGGTCTTGACCCAGCGCCGGCGTCCGTCTTCGCGGCCGATCCGTTCTGCCTTGCCGCCCGAGGATCCGTGCAGCGCCAGCCAGCGGCCGCCTTCGCCCAGCCAGTCCCGGATCACGCCGGTCTGGTACTCGTCGGCGAACGGTCCCGCGACGTAGCAGATCATCAGCTGCGCGTCACGAATCCACTTGTGGCAGTCGGTGAAGTCGCCGCTGACCGTCGTGTGCACGTTCTCATTCTGTTGCAGCGCGGTCAGGATGCGCATGCGCGCGTAGTCGATGTCGTGACCGGCGTGCTGTCCCGGTGGGAAGCCTCCGGCGACGACGTGGACGCGGATCGGTGTGCTCATGGCGCTCTTCCTCCCGTTGCGAATCCTGTCGCGATGCTAGCCGCTCGAGTTTCTCCCCCCGCCCTGCGGGGGGAGATGCCGAAGGCAGAGGGGGGCGGCCACGAGCGGACTAGCCTGCGTGTCGGACGAGGAGGAACCACATGGAACCACTGCAACCGATGGCCGAGAACATCGCGGCGCTGCTGCGCGAGCGAGGCGAGACGGTCGCCATCTGCGAGACGACCGCCGGCGGCATGGTCTCGGCGGCGCTGCTCTCGATCCCGGGCGCGTCGCGCTACTACCGTGGCGCGGCCGTCACCTACACGCTGGTCGCGCGGACCGAGTTCCTCGGCATCGACCTCGACGACTATCCCGGCGTCCGCTCCAGCAGCGAGCCCTACGCACAGATCATCGCCGAGATGATCCGCGAGCGTCTGGGGGCCACCTGGGGCATCGGCGAGACCGGCGCCGCCGGACCGGGAGGCAACGTCTACGGCGACGCCTCGGGCCACACCTGTATCGCCATCGCCGGGCCGTCCGAGTACGTGGAGACGCTCGAAACCGGCATCGACGACCGCGAAGAAAACATGTGGCTGTTCACCAAACGAACCCTGGAGGTCTTCGAGTCGGTCCTGCGGGATGCGGGCTAAGCGCGCCTTTAGGTCTTACTCACTCTCCCCCCGCTGAGCGGGGGGAGTTGCCGAAGGCAGAGGGGGGTACCGGCCTACCCGCCGCCTGCGGGACCCCCTTCAGTCCCAATGGGACAGCTTCCCCGTGCGAGGGGGCAGCGGGGAGTCAGGGGCGGCTACCGCGATCCCGGCACGATCCCGCGGACCGCCGTCTCGATGCTGAAGAGGCTTGTCCCGGCGGTCATGAACAGCGTCGAGAAGTCGTCGCCGCCGAAGGTCAGGTTGGCGGCGTGCTCGTCCATCTCGAAGACGCCGAGGTAAGTTCCGTCGGCGGCGTGCGCCGAGACCCCGCCGGCGCCGGTCGTCCAGAGGCGGCCGTCGCTGTCGACTTTCATCCCGTCGGGCGCGCCGCGGCGGTCGTCGTTGGACTGGTCGACGAACAGGATGCGGTCACCCAGCGTAAGGTCGGCGTTGACCTCGTAGCGCCAGATCAGCCCCTCCTGCGAGTCGCCGATGTACAGCTGAGATTCGTCGGGATTGAACGCCAGGCCGTTGGGGTTGGAGAAGCCGGTCGAAGCGACGCAGTGCAGAGAGCCGTCGGGATCGATCCGGTAGACGCCTTGGAAATCGAGCTCCTGCGTTTGGCCTTCCTGGCCGAAGCGCGGCGTGCGGCCCGAGTCCATGCCGTAGATCGGGTCGGTAAAGAAGATCGCGCCCGACGAGTGGACGACCAGGTCGTTGGGGCTGTTGAGTTGCTTGCCCTCCCAGGTGTCGGCCAGCGAGGTCTCGCTGCCGGGCGAGCCGTAGGCCGCGCTGGAGACGCGCCGCCCGCCGTGCTCACAGGCGAGCAGGTTGCCGTCGGCGTCAAGCGTGAGCCCGTTGGACCAGCCCGACGGCTCGCGGTAGATGGCCGCTTCCTCGTCGCCGGGTCGCCAGATGTGCTGGCGGTTGCCCGGGATGTCGCTGAACACGAGTGCCTGATCGGAGGCAATCCAGATCGGACCCTCGATAAAGCCGAACCCGCCGCAGAGGCGGGTCTCCTCGCCGATTAGCAGGCCGGAGATGCCACTGTCGTCTTCGATGCGCATGGTGGGTCGAGTTTCTAGTTCACTCTGAGGATGATGAATCTGACGTGATGGTAGCGGCCCCTGTTCGATTTGCCAGGCCAAGCTACCTGTGTTCGTTGGACCAGTCGGGGTCTGAAATCACTGGCGACCGGAATCCCGTGGCAGCCTGGTCGATCTAGTCGGGCTCCGTGCCTGCAGCTGCTATGACTTAGAGTGAGATGAGTAGGGGAACACCGTGGAACGTCGTCTCACCCTAAGAATCGAAGGTCCTGGCATCCCGCAGGGGAAGATCGCCCTGAAGGACCTGCAGCGTATTGTCGCTCCATTGGAACAGGCGATTCGCACCACCCTGACTGCTCCTAGCTCGGTTCAGACAGAAGGCGGCAGTGGCAAGCGACCAGACGCCCGGTTTCTGTTGCTCGGCATTCAATCAGGATCAGCTATTGCTGAACTGGAGCTTGAATCCGAGACGGTCAATCTGTTGCCAAGTCTCGAATCGGACCCTGTATTGACATTCCTGACCGCCATCGGAACGACATCAGGGGCACCGGGAGCAGAGCTCAAACAGCGGATTGATCGGGTTGCCAAGGGCCTGCCAGCAGGCGTGGACTGGATTGAGTTGGGACACGACGAGTTGGAGACGCCTATCCGAATCACCAAGCACATCGAGACTGCGCGTGAAGAGGTGACTTCCGCCTTTCGCACTATTTCGGGACGTCTGGAGGAAGTGGACTTTGGTGCAGGACTTGCTCGACTTCGCGTGCCCGCCAACCGCAGACGGCGGGAGCGCTCTTACCGAACTCGGCTGCGCTTTGCGGACGAACTGGCGTCGGATATGCAAAGGTATCTTCGCCAAATGGTCGCCGTACATGGAACCGCGAAGATGAACTTGTCGGGAGGGGTCCGCGAGTTGCAGGTTGAGCGGATACATGCTGGATTCGACGATCGACGTGCGCTGTGGCCCTCCAAGACTTTCCGTTGGCCGACGGTTGAAGAGCGGTTGGACAATGTTGACGTTGATGAGTTCTTGGACTTGGTTCACGGCGTCGACGAGGAAGCGGTGTAATGGCGGCCCATGAGGGCGGAGTCGTGGCGGACACAAATGTCGTCACGTATCTCATGTCCAGCAGCCCTGAGCATGTCCTATTGGCTGAGCAGTATCGACACCATCTGGAAGATC